>NZ_JAIHOM010000050.1 GCF_026130165.1 Spirulina subsalsa FACHB-351
GGAAGGCAGTTTGGGGGAATAGGGAGTCGGGGCGAGGGGGAGCAGGGGAGTGGGGGAGCAGGGGAGCAGGGGGGCGGGGGAGTCGGGTGTAATGTCATCGACTAACTTTGACTAACTTTAGCTAGAAACCGGGTTGCATTCATTGTCTAGTTTTCTCGATACACCCTAGCAAAAACCCGGTTTCTCATATCAATTATCAATTATCAATTACCTATTCCCTATTCCCTATTCCCTATTGTAGATTATCGAGTTCGCGCTGGAGTTCTTGGGGCGATCGCGGCATCCAATGGTCCCCCAGTAAACGACGCAGCATTTCGAGGGCTTCGGCTTTACTTTGTCCCGTGTTTTCCTCATGTCTGCGCCAAAAGGCATCCCACCAATCGGGGGGTTCCACTTTGTCCCCGTCGTACTCGGTGGGTCGTCCTCGCACTCCATCCACGACTAAACTCCCTACATAGTCCCCATCGTCATATACGCGGTCGATTTGTTCTCGAATTTCCCGCAAGTCCCGTTCTACTACGACCCCGTTACTGGTAGCTTTATAAAACTGGACGGTGACACGGATGGGGAATTGGGGATCTCGTTCAATGGCCAGTTGATCAATTTCCGTAAAGGGTCCCTCAACGGCACCATGACCAATGACGGCGGCTTCTACATCAGAGCGACGTAATTCCATGGGGGCGGCCGCTGGGGGAGCCATCATCATATCTCCGGCTTCCATTTCCAAGCGCATGGGGTATTTTTGTTTGAGGGGGACTTGAATTAACATCACCATGTTTAAGCCTTCCTCTCCGGCCGCTTCAGCACCGGGGCCGCTGCCACTACTGCCTCCCTCGGCCTGAAAATCGCTTAAACGCTGTCCGGTAAAACTAGCGCGATCGCCATTCTTATTAAAAAACAAACGCTGTCCCCAGGTCGCCCCGGCCTCAAAGGCATCCCTTGTATTATCAATCACGGTGATGCTGGTGCCTTCCCGGGTCGCCAAAATGGTCAATACAGCCGGGTCATTCCTCATGGACTGATAGTTAAATAACACCGGATTAAATTCCGCTTGTCCCCCTTGGGGAATGGGGAGGAAACAGGCTTGAGCCGAAACTAATACATGGGTATCTCGATCCGCTAACAGGGAGGTTTCCCGACCAGCCCAAGAGTTGGGATCATGGAGATAGTTGCGTAAGTTGCCCAATAAGTCCCGCAAAGATACCCGTTGCAGGTCTTTCCCCTTCTCATTGCCCACCAAGACAAAAAAGCGGTCTAGGGGAACATCGGCGGAAAGATCGGTAAAGTTGGGATGGCGAATGACAGGCATCAAGTGTAGAGAATACTGATTCGTGCGGGGATTGCGCTGTTGAATTTGGATCGTCATGTCGCTAATATTGGGTCCGACGGCGGAGTTGTGGTAACGTCCTGTATCCTCCCAAGTCAGATTCAGGATCTGTAAACCAAACTGACGGGCTAAATTTTGCGATCGCGCATCTCGTACCATTTCCACAGTCCGCTCAATCACCTGTTGATCAAAGCGATACTGCACATAACTTTGAGGTGCTACCATCGGGGAAGGATTGGTTAAACGAGGATTATTCGAGGTTTGGGCTGTGGCTGCCGTTAAACTCAAGGGCAAACAGCAAGCTAGAGTTAAAGCTAAATAGGGAAGTTTCATTGGTCGATCCCATCACAAGATACCTTATCCTAAGCGATCTTTTCCCTTCTTTCTGCCTTGTTACCGTTTTTGTAACCAACCAACACTTGTATCAAGCCTAACAGCATTTTTTTTTAGATTTATTTAAGATTCTACAGTTTTGTAGAAATGCTGGTGGCTATATGGACTATAAACAAGAATTAATTACAACGATTCATGATTTTGGCTGTGATCTAGAAGCTTTGGAACAGCGTTTAATCCAACTGAGCGAAGAATCACCAACAGCTATCATCATCCCGGCTTTGTACCAAGAGCTTGAACGTCCTGCCCTGAAACAGATTCGGGATCATCTCACCACTTGTTCTTTTGTCAAAACCATTGTTGTTTGCCTCTATGCAGAAACTTTAGAACAATATATCAATACGGTTAATTTTTTTGAACCCTTGCCTCAAAAGGTGAGAATTCTTTGGGAGAATGGTCCGAGAGTGATGGCCGTTTTAGAGGACTTGCGCGATCGCGGCTTAGATTTAGTCGATCATTTTGGCAAAGGAATTGCCGTCTGGCTAGGCTTAGGGGTGGCTTCCCTCGAAGCAGAAGCGATCGCCCTCCATGATGCCGATATCATCACCTACAATCGCTCTTACCCCCTCAAACTCCTCTATCCCCTCCTAGAAAAAGAATTTGGCCTCGCCTTCAACAAAGCCTATTATGCCCGCATTGGCGGCAATCCCCCCACCTTCAACGGTCGCGTCGTGCGTTTGTTCGTTGCTCCCGTCCTCCGCGCCCTCAGTGACTTATTCGGAGAACGGAACTATCTACATTACCTTAACTCCTTTCGTTACCCCCTCTCCGGAGAATTTGCCCTCACCCGTGACTTAGCCCTCACCACCCGCATTCCCGCCACTTGGGGCTTAGAAATCGGCTTACTCGCCGAAGTGTACCGCAACGTTGCCCATAAACGTATCGCCCAGATTGATCTTGGCGTATTTGACCACAAACACCAAAAACTGGGCAATCATAGTCAGGAAGGCCTACAAAAAATGTGTCGGGATATCTTGCGCTCCCTCCTACGCACCTTAACGGAAACCGAACAAGTGATCATCACCTCCGATCATATCCGAGCCTTGCGCGTCAAATTCCGCCGGGAAGCCCAAGATTTGACCCGTCAATACTATGTGGACGCTCGCTTTAACGGTTTAATCTATGATCGTCATCCAGAAGAAGTCACTATAGAAGTGTTTGAACAAGTGATTGCTCAAGCTGGAAAAGAGTACGAAAACGATCCAGCCGGGGATCAAATCCCCGACTGGACTAGAGCTTTAGCCGTTATGTCAGACTTGCGAGAACGCCTATTAACTTGTTGTTTAGAAGATGTAGCCGAACATACCGGACAGGTGTTAATTCATCCCCAAGTCGATCCAAATTTTAAGCGTAGTGCTTAAGCGTTGATTCATAGACTAATCTTCTCTCAATTCAGCCTGATCTCGCCGAATTTCTAAATAACGGTGAATATATTCCGTTGTGATCCCATGTAACATCAAATTCCGTGCGGCTTGAAAGGGACTATTGGGCGCGAGAGGATGGCGATTGCTAATCACATGATTCCAACTGCTATCGCCCGTAATTTGGGTAAAGTATAGCCCAAAATTTTCATCAAATTGTAACGACAAAACCGCCCGTTCAAATTCATCACTGGTCAAACAGAGGGAGTAAAAGACTTTAAATAACTCAATGGCAGATTCTAAATCTAAAATCCGTAACCAGCGCCATTTTTTAAAGTTCATCTCCACGGATACCGGACGAATACTTTTAAAATTAATCCCCCGTTGCTTCAGTTTAGCTTGCCAGTGGGGATTTTCTTGTTGCGCTCGATGATAGTCATAGACAAAATTATACAAAATCAAATCATGTTCAAGGAACACATTATGGGCAAGGTCATCCACTTTTTGGGGATATAAATTAGACTTTTCTAGATAAGGATTCGGACCATTATCTATGAGAAAATTGACGATATTAGACCCTAAGCTAATATGACGGACGATTAAATAACAAGCTTCTGGTGAGACAAAATATTTCAGGAAAAAAGTCGCTGATTGGTGCATAAATCCATAAAAATGGAACTGAAAGGGCAACAACCGTTTAACGGTCATAATGACGGCTAAACAGAGATTAGCTGTGATTTTTATGGGGATTAGTAAATAATTGCGCGTCCAGTTTTGCAAGTCGCAAATCATGTACTGTTTCGCCACGGGATCAACGGGGATGGCTTGGTCTAAATAAAGCACCTGCCAAGTGTTTGGATTTCGGCGATTATAGGGGAAAAAAGCAGGATCTAAAGGGGTGAGAGATTCAGCCTCATTCTGGGTCATTTTAGCGCATCTCCTCTAGTTGCAATTGATATAAACGGGCTGTAACGCGGGCAGTATTAACGATTTTTTGCGCCATTTCTGCGGTTAACCAATCGGCGTTTAAAATTGCTTCGAGTTTGCCGAGATGGGACTCATCATTTTCCCCATGATAGGCTAAAAAAGAAACTTGATCATCGGTTAACTTGAGGGTTGCTTTAATCTGTTTTGCCCACTTTCCGGCTAAACGATTACCTAGCCCTTCAATGATGAACATACTGCCTAACAAATCGAGGGGATTTTCTTGGGATGCTTGATGAAAAATAAAGGCAGAAAGGGCTTGAGAACCGATATTTTTGGGGGAATTGACTATTTCGGATAACTCTCCCCCGACACTCACATAATTCCGCTCTAACATCTGATAGTCGCGGTGTTCGTCTTGGGCATGACCGATAAAGAGCGATCGCAACCGAAAATCTAGCATATTCGAGGCCGCCCGTGCAATCCACCTTGCCCCTTCCACCACTTGCGGCCGCAAATTCCGCAAAAGCAGTTTATAATCCTCTCGGGTGAAATCTCCGCGCTCTAATTTACGAATCAGGGACACCCCATGCAGTTGTTGTTCAAAGTCTAACCAAACTAAGGTTAATTGTCGCAATAAATCCGCCGCAACTGAGTTTTTTACAGCCTCATTTTCCCGGTTTAATCTTAGCTGAGGTGCATTAACAACAGCTTGCTTTTCCCCCTCCCTAATCCCAGAGAGTGCATTTCGTTCAACTACCGTGAGCATCATATAAGCCGTAGTGTAGCGCCCACTTTCCGGCACAAAACAAAAGATTTTTTCTCCCGGTTGTAATTTGCCAGAGTGAAATAATTCCTCTAACATTAAATAAATAGAAGCACACCCAGTATTTCCCCTTGTATATAGGTTAGTAAACCATTTTTCTTCGGGAATCATACAGTTGGCTTTTTCCAGAAAATCTACAATTTTACTGCGGAAAAAATGAGAGGAGTAATGGCACAACAACCAGTCAATTTCTTCCGGTTTAACTCGACCTGCTTCAATGAGTTTTAACCACCCCGTCACCCCTAGTTTAATCACTTCATCTAAACGGCGAATATCTTGCCTTAAATGAAATGCACCCTCTTGAACGGCTTCTGCATAGGAGGGATAATCTAACCAGCTTTTTTGAGCGCTTTCATTAGCTGTTCCCCCATACATACAAACGGGATAATGGTGAGCATGGGAGATTAATTCAATCCAATCCACTCGTAAGCTAATTTGTTCAGAAGCGGGGGTATTTTGAATGACAAATGCACCCGCTCCATCCGACAGCATCCATCGCAAAAACTCTGTATCAAAAGCAACTTTTTCACCATTTTTATAGCGTTGGTCTGCTTCAAAATGACCCGATTTAAACAAGCGAGACGCGAGTTCTGAAGCGACGGCAATAGTATTTCGTCGCTTGCCTAATTGGACTTGGGAACTCGCATAATTTAAGGCCGCTACTCCTGCACAACATACCCCTTGTAGGGAAATAGCTTCCAGGGGGGAAAATTCGGTTAATTCCCCATGTACCATGCTAGCAAAACCGGGAACCGTTAAATCGGGTAAAGTAGTGCTACAGGCTAATAAATCAATGGCATGGGGTTCAAGATTGAGGTAGGATAAGGCATCTCGCACCGCAAAAGCGGCCATTTCACTATTTTGATAGCGGGTTTTTTGTTGCAGATCAATGGCATAATAGCGTTGTTGAATGCCGTTGCTCTTGAGGATACGGTGACGGACTTTAGAAGCGCGATCGCCAATTCTCCCCAGATAGCTTTCCATCTCATCATTGCCAATGGGTTCCCCCGGCAGAAATTTGCCAATACTGGTAATATATGCTGATTCCATGGGCTAGGATCGGTAAATAGTAGTGTGTCGTTAGGTCAATTCCTGATCTGGATTCACCCTAACTCCTTTGACTGTAATCCGAGACTACAGGAATCGAGAAAGTCCTGTGCCAGTTTGTGAACTTTCACTCTCCCAGATCAGTCAACAGTCAACAGTCAACAGTCAATAGTATTAGGGTGCATCAAACCGAATGACTTGGGTTCACTCAAAGTTACTATAGCGTTTCCATTTGAGTTTTGTAATCCATAAGGGAAAGCAAAGGGAACAGGGAACAGTATACAAGGGTTACAAGGAGCTTGAAGTATTATGAAAAACTGCTCTGAGAGTTTATCAATGATTTGGAAACGCTATATAATCCTGACGCACCATTATTTAACTAGGAGTTATTATCATGAAATCCTCTGTCGTGATGCTAGTGATCGGATTCCTATTATCCCCAATATCTCCCACAATAGCTCAAGATTCCCCCCTTGCTGCATCCCCCCCCATCCCCACCCCAAATCCTTACCTCCTCGAATTTATTCCGGCCAGTAATGATCCCTTTTGGGATAGTTTTACCCAATCCTTAAATCAATGTAGCATTAACCCCAATATTCTCCGAAGAGGAGAACGAGAAAACCTCATTGAACAAGGAGTAATTACCCCAGAAACGATTTCCCAAGAAGCAATAACTACCCCGAGTTTATGGTGGACTTATCAACAGTATGGGGAAGGAAAACTACTACAAGATTGGCTCGCCTTTCCCGCACAAAAACGTCTGGACTTAGTGGTAAATCGCCAAATGTGGGCGCAAATGGACTATATGCAGCAGTACCGTTTTGTTAACCGTTTCGGTTCTGTCGCTAGACAATACGGGTATGAGTTGCGCGTCTTTAATTCTGAACCCCGTTGTTTAGCCCTTTATTCCTGCAATTATAGCACCTTGCCTGACCCGCCCCAATGTCAGGTTAATTTACGACCGATGCAACGCAATCCTTTCAATTTTTAGGCTATTACGACTAGCCCGCCAAAGTAAACATTAATAACGAAAATTAAATTTTTGTATATTTACACAAATAAATGTAACAAAAATGTTGCGTTATTCAAACTTTTTCCATCCAGCCATGAATCGCTCCCTGAACAAAAAAGTTAAGTTATACTAGGGAAAGAAAGCCAAATAGACTCAGAGCTTATCTATAGTTTTCCCGTTTTCCTAAATCTGCTGTTCATGTCTTGTCTATTTTTTGGGTGACGCTTCAATTAAGGCTCGATAACTAAGAATCGCGATAACTAAGAATCGATGGGGTAAAACCGAGTTTACTCATCTAATTAAAGACCGGATAAATCAAAGACAGGATACAGTTAAGTTTGTCCCAATCAGAATCAAGATAAAACCGTCTTTTATTCCTTAAATACCTCCCTTAACCTTACCAAAAACTATGGTTATTAGTTCCCTAAAAGTCCAAACTCATAATTTCGTTAATTTAACCGAAGAACCCATTCATTTGATTAGCCAAATACAACCTCACGGGTTAGTTTTTGTGCTGAGTGAACCAGAACTTAAAATTGTGCAGGTCAGTAGTAATACCCGAGCGATTTTGGAGGTTTCACCGGATCAGGTACTGAACAAAAATCTGGAAGATGTTCTAGATTCAGTGCAAATAGAACCCTTACAAAAAGGACTAGCTGAAGATAACTTTGATTGGGTTAATCCTAGCAAAGTTTGGGCGAGGACAAAGGGCGATGAGTATATGGTGTTTGATGCTGTCTTTCACCGCAATCCTGAAGGGTATTTAATTCTTGAACTTGAACCTGCAATTTCTCAGGAAAATATTCCTTTTTTGAGTTTTTATCACTTGGCTAAAACCTCAATTTCTCAACTGGAAAAAACAAGCACACTTGACGAATTTTGTCAAATTATTGTGCAGGAAGTGCGCAAAATGACCGACTTTGATCGGGTGATGTTGTATAAATTTGAGGAAGACGGTCATGGGGTAGTGATTGCAGAAGATAAGATCCCAGAGTTAGAGCCTTACTTAGGCTTGCATTATCCCGAGTCAGATATTCCCAAACAAGCGCGCAAGTTATTTGCTTCTAATGTGATTCGCCAGATCCCCGATGCTGGCACAACTCCCGTCTCTTTAGTGCCGCGCCTGCATCCGGTGAGCGATCGCCCCATTGACCTCACCTACTCCATTTTGCGCAGTCCCTCCACTTGTCACCTCGAATATCTGCACAACATGGGAGTTGGGGCATCCCTCACCATTTCCTTAATTCAAGACGGGGAACTGTGGGGCTTAATCGCCTGTCACCACCGCACCCCTAAATTCATCTCCTACGAACTGCGCAAAGCCTGCGAATTCCTCGGCCATGTGATCTTTGCCGAAATTTCCGCCCGGGAAGAAACCGCCGATCAAGACTATCGCCTAAAACTGGCCTCCATTCAAACCCGTCTCATCGACTACATGGGACAAGACGACAACTTTATTGAAGGATTAGTCAAACATCAACCCAATCTATTAGACCTCACCAACGCCCAAGGCGCTGCTATTTGTTTAAGTGGACAATATATTACCCTCGGCAATACCCCCAACACCGAAGAACTCAACTTTTTGCTGCAATGGTTGAGTAAAAACATCGAAGATCGGGAAATCTTCTGCACCGACTCCCTGGCCCGGTGGTACTCCGACGCAGAAACCTTTAAAGATGTCGGCAGTGGATTATTAGCCATTCCCATTTCCAAACAGAATTATGTGCTGTGGTTTCGCCCCGAAGTCATTCAAACCGTCAACTGGGGGGGAGATCCCGGCAATGCCTACGAAACCATCCAAGAAGCGGATACCGTGAAACTATCCCCCCGGAAATCCTTTGAACTGTGGAAAGAAACCGTCCGTCTGAAATCCCTGCCGTGGCAAGGGGTAGAAGTAAAGGCTGCCCTAGGACTACGCAAAGCCATTGTCAACATTGTTCTGCGTCAGGCCGATGAATTAGCCCAACTCGCCCAAGATTTAGAACGCTCTAACGCCGAATTGCGGAAATTCGCCTATGTGGCCTCCCATGACCTGCAAGAACCTTTGAACCAAGTGGCGAATTATGTCCAATTGTTGGCCCTGCGCTATAACCAACAATTAGATAAAGATGCCCACGAATTCATTGATTTTGCCGTGGAAGGGGTGAGTTTAATGCAGACCCTGATTGATGATGTCTTGGCCTATTCCCGGGTTGATCTGAAGGGAATTGAATTTGAACTCACCGAGGTGGAAGTTGCTTTAAAACGGGCGTTAGGCAACCTACGGGGTCGCATTAGTGATAATCAAGCGACCATCACCTACGACCCCTTACCGACGGTGACGGCTGATGGGACGCAATTAATGCAGTTATTCCAGAATCTGATTGTCAATGCGATTAAATTCCGCAGCGCGGCCCCTCCGGTGATTCATATTGGCGCACACCGCTTAGAGGAGGAATGGCTGTTTTCCGTGGAGGATAATGGCATGGGGTTAGATCCCCAATTTGCCGAACGGATTTTTGTGATTTTCCAGCGTCTTCATGCTCGGGATGAGTACCCCGGAACAGGTATGGGACTAGCGATATGTAAAAAAATTATCGAATGTCACCGCGGCCGGATTTGGGTAGAATCGGAGCTGGGACAGGGCGCAACATTCTATTTTACGATTCCCATAGGAGGACGTGATCGTGAACGACGACGCAAAGGGCGGAATCTGCAAAACAATATTTTTAGTCGAAGATAATCGGGCAGATATTCGTTTAATCCAAGAAGCATTAAAACATAGCACGATTCCCCATGAAGTGATTACGGTGCGCAATGGGATGGACGCAATGGCCTATTTGCGACAAGAGGGGGACTATGTAGATTCCCCCCGACCGGATTTAATTCTCTTGGATCTGAATTTACCGCGTAAGGATGGGCGGGAAGTGTTGGCGGAAATCAAGTCCGATTCTGATTTGAAGCGGATTCCGGTGGTCGTATTGACGACTTCTCATAATGAAGATGATATTGCTCAGAGTTATGAGTTGCACGTGAACTGTTATATTACCAAGTCTCGCAACTTGAACGAGTTATTTGCAATTGTGAAGGGAATTGAGGATTTTTGGTTAAAAACTGTAACACTTCCTTCAGAAAGTTAAGCTTAAATGCTCTTGACTTTTAAGCCGTTTTAACTAATTTTTTGGAAGATTTTGCCCTTACCTCCCCCAAACAAACTGGGGGTATGATTCCTGATCAACCCTACCCAAAACCCCTCGCCGTTAATGAGTCAGAGTGAATCTTAAAGTGTGAAATTATCTCAAAAAAACAACCAACACCAGACGATCTTTCAAGTTGATTTTATAATAGAGATTGAAAAAAATCTTGATCTGTGATTGAAAAATCTGGAGGTGCCGCCCGAGGTTTAGCAAACATCATTAAGGAGAAATTGCGCCCCCTAAACATTATGCCAGCCAGTTCCCTGAACATCTTACTGATTGAGGACAACTTGGCGGAAGCCAGATTGTTGCGTGAGCTTCTCAATGACTCTCACTCGGTTTCCTGTCGTCTGGTTCATGTCAAGCGATTGAAGGAGGCTTTGATTAAGCTGGGTGACACGACCTTTGATGTCATTTTACTGGATTTAACGCTGCCGGATAGTAATGGTTTGTTGTCCCTGTCTCCCTTGGCGGTTTGCGCCCCCAGTGTGCCGATTGTGGTGTTGACCAATACAAACGATTCAGAGTTAGCGCGGGAGGCGATGCGTCGGGGGGCGCAGGATTATTTAGTCAAGCGTCAGGTGAATAATACGGAGACGTTAGTCCGAGCGTTGATCTATGCGGTGGAACGAAAACAGGCGCTGGAGTCTTTGCGGGAGAGTCATGAGGCGCTGGAAAATCAGATTGAGGAGAAGGTGGCGGAGTTATTGCAAGCGCAACAACAGAATCAGTTAAAGTCTGAGTTTGTGTCGATGTTGTCTCATGATTTCCGCAATCCGTTGAATACTATTTTGTTGTCGGCTGGGTTGTTACAGGATAATCAAGATCGGTTGACGGAGGATAAGAAAATTCGCTTGTTCCAACAGATTCGGCTGGCGAGTAAGAGTATGGCGCAGTTGTTGGATGAGGTGCTGTTAATTGGTAAGGCGGAGATGGATCAGTTGCCTTGTGAGTTGTCTCCGTTGTCGCTAGAGTCGTTTTGCCGGGGTTTGGTGGAGGAGTTGGAGGGGAGTATGGTGGAGGGGAAACGAGTGTGCTTTTCTTGGCAGGGGGGCTATTCTGAAGGGTTATGGGATAAGCGGTTATTGCGGCATATTTTGGAAAACTTGCTGTCGAATGCGCTTAAGTATTCTCCTGAAGAGACGATAGTGGAGTTTGAGGTGGAGGTGGGGGAGGAATCGGTTTTGTTTGAAGTGCGCGATCGCGGTATTGGCATCACTTGGGAAGACCAGAAGAAGTTATTTCAACCCTTCCATCGGGGTCGGAATGTGGGACATATTACGGGAACGGGTTTGGGTTTAGCCATTGCGAAACATTGCGCCCAGGCCCACGGGGGAATGATTCGGGTGGAAAGTCAAGTCGGGGTAGGAACTACGTTTCGGGTTGAGTTACCCCTGGTTGTCGATGACTTGCACGGTAATGCGACCGCGAGCGAGTTGCACAGTTAGGATCTGCCCCGGTGTCACTTCCTCGGGGGAGCGTAGGAGAGTGCCATTGTCTTGGCGGGCGAGGGCATAGCCTCGATCTAAGACGGCTTGGGGATTGAGGACGGCTAGTTTTTCTTGGCAGAGATGGAGACGGGTGCGGGCTTGTTGGAGGGTCTGACTGCGAGTAGGGAGTTGGCTGAGGTGTTGTTTTAGCTGTTGCAGGTGTTGCTGTTCTTGCTGGAAACGGGCGGCTAGGGCGCGGGAGAGGGCTTGTTTTCGGTTTTGGTGGGCGTGATAGAGTTGGGCGATAGGGGGAACGGCTCGCTCGGCGGCGGCTGTGGGGGTGTGGGCGGCTAGATCGGCGACGAGATCGGCTAGGCATTCATCCCGTTGGTGTCCAATGCCTGTGATAACGGGACGCTGACAGAGTGCGATCGCCCTAACCACCCGTTCATGATTAAAACAGTCCAAATCTTCCACTGCTCCACCCCCTCGCGCTAGGATGATTAACTCGGCGCGATTGTCCTGTTCCACCCGGGCTAGGGCTTGAGCAATGGAGGCGGGGGCGAGATCCCCTTGTACAATGGCCGGGGAAAATAACACCATCACTCCCGGATCTCGTTGTTCTAGAGTGCGTTGAATATCTCCCCAAGCGGCGGCCGTGGGGGATGTGACTACGGCAATCCGTTTGGGATAGGGGGGCAGGGGGCGTTTGCGGGCTGGGTCAAAAAAGCCTTCGGCGGCTAAACGAGCTTTGAGTTGATTGGCTCGCAGGGCTTGTAATCCTTCCCCCATCGGTAGGATTTGCAGGGTTCTGAGTTGGTATTCTCCCCGCTTGGTGAATAGCTGCACGCTGCCTAAGATACAGACCTGTTCGCCGACTTTGGGCATTTGGATCAGGCGATCGCGCAAACTCCCCCAAACCACACACTTAATCGAAGCCATCCCCTCGGAATCACTGAGGGTAAAAAACAAACCACTCACATGATGATGGACACTCGTCACATCCCCCACCACCCAAAGCTGTTGGAGTTGGGGATCTTCTTCGAGTACATCTTTCAAGTATTGAGTTAGTCCGGCAACAGAGAGGGCAGTTTCGGGCATTAGGACAGGGAATGGGGGAGCGGGGGAGCGGGGGAGCAGGGGAGCGGGGGAGCAGGGGAGCGGGGGAGAGGGAGAGTCAGGAGTCCGTAATAATTCTCTATTCTCACTTCTCACTTCTCTCTTCGCGAGGGAGTCGGGAGTCGGGAATCGGGTGTCGGGAATCGGAAACAATTATCAATTGTCAATTGTCAATTATCAATTCCCTATTCCCTATTCCCTATTCCCTGTTCCCCCGCTCCCCTCTCCCCCTCCCTTATGTAGGGTGCGTCAGAGGGAATCGCGTAATCCTAAAACGCCAAAGTTTCAATACTTTGCTCAAACACAGGTAACTGCTGGGGGAAACTGACCGCACTAGACGAGAACACCACAATATAAACCCGATCCCGTCCCGGAATCAAATACAACAACTGCTGTAATTCCTGCTGCTCATTGTTTTGGGTGGTGATACTGGCTTGAGTTACAATGCGACCCGATGAGATATTATTCACCTTGACAATTTCTCGTTGCAAAACTTCAAAGCGTTGACTCAAAAGTTCTGCCGTTGCGTCTAAATAATTGGCAATTGGCGTGTTAGGAGGAATGGGAGCCGAAGTAATATTAACACTGGCTAAAGTTCCTTGAGGATCAACCTGAGAATGAAAGGCGACTAGGGCGAAGGGGATAGGACTTTGGCGAATAATATTCACCCGTTGAGACGAGTCGGGAATCACTTCCCCTAGTTGTTGTTCAATACGGTCTAAATCGGTACTGGGATTTCCGCCATAATAGCTAGTCGGTAGAGCTAACGCCACTCCATCCCCTTCAATGACTTGCCACCCCGAGGGAATGGCAGACTGAGCGAGCAGATGGAGGGTATGCTCTACTTTAGTGTCATGAGTGTCATGGGGGGTTATCCTTTCGGCGATCGCAGGAGTTGGACCCCCGATAATCACACTACAACAAAGGAGAGTACCGATTGTTTGCCAAGAAAAAGTCATAAAACCTGTTAAACCATAATAGTTGTACGAAACCGACCGAACACCCTTATACGTGCGATCGCCCCATCCCCAACTGTCAGGACAGGACCCTCCCATTGTATCCTAGGCTTGCCCGGGACGTATTTGCTAGTAACAAAAAATATTCTCAATTCTCCACACCCGATTTATTATCCCGGAGCAAAGGGGAGAGAAATCACAAACTCCGTGCCACTTCCCACCTCAGAAACAACCTCAATTCTACCGTGATGTTGCTCAATAATTTGATAACACACTGTTAGCCCTAAACCCGTTCCCTTGCCCACAGGTTTTGTCGTAAAAAACGGATCAAATAACTTGGCTTGTAATTCTGGGCTAATACCATTCCCATTGTCTTTGATGTGAATTTTAATCCAGTTATCTGCCGTTTTTTCTGTTGTAATCCAGATTTTTTTACCGATAATTCTTGCCTCGTCTAAAGCATCCACCGCATTACTAATAATATTCATAAAAACCTGATTCAACTGAGCGGGGTAGCATAAAATTCGGGGAAGCTTTACATAATTTTTTATAATTTCTACCTTTTGATGTAACTTATTATTTAAAACCATTAAGGTGTTTTCTAAGCCATCATGGATATCCACTTCCTTCATAGCCGCTTCATCCAGACGGGAAAAGTTACGCAAAGAAATAATAATGTTTTTAATGCGACTACTGCCCATTTTCATGGAGTGAATAATCTGGGGAAAATCCTGTTGAATAAAGTAAAAATCAGAATCCTCTATTAATTCATCTAATTCTGGATCAGAATCAGGATATTTTTCCTGATAGTAAGTAATCAAATCAAACAAACTTTTACTATATTGTTCCAAATGAAGTAAGTTCCCATGAATAAAATTAATGGGATTATTAATCTCATGGGCAACTCCCGCCACCATTTGCCCTAAGCTCGACATCTTTTCCGACTGAATTAATTGGGCTTGGGTGGATTTTAAATTCTGGAGAGTTTTTTGTAATTCTTGGGTGCGTTCTTGAACTCGTTCCTCTAAAGTTTCTTGGGACTCTTGCAACTGTTCGGTATAATCTCCCATCCACTGAATTAACTGATTTAAAGCCATTGCTAGCATTTCCACCTCATCCTGACTGCAAACATGACTCCGCAGGTGAAAATTGCCCTCTTGAACCACTCGTTGGGCAAGCTGAGTCACCTTCTCCACTGGTTGAGCAATGGCGCGACTGGTTCGCCAAGCCAGCCAAGCCGCTAAACTGGTAAAGAGCAGCAGACTGGCTATAATGACGCGCAAACGCAATTGATTAGCAGCTAAAAGTTGCAAATTGGCTTCTTTTGCCTGACGACTCGCTCTTTGGGCAATGCGGGTTAACCGTTCCGAGTTGCGTTCTAATTGGACGCGCAAATGTTTAAAATCGGTTTGATTGACACGGTTTAAAACTAAGTGCTGGGCTGCGGGAAGTTCTTCCTCGGATAAACGGAGAGGGTCAAAATTTCCCCACAACTCTGTCATCAAACGATCATAGCCTTCAATGGTTTGTTGATAACTGTGCAAAACAGATTGAAAACTGTAGGTGTCTACGACAATATCCGTCTCATCATTGGAAATAAATCCCTCCAACTCATCAATCAGTGTTTGAGCTTCTAGGACATGACTTTTAAACTGATTAATTTCATATTCAAACCAAAGAGAATCCCCCAACACCGTCATTAACTGTTGGGGATGGAGACGAACTTGAAAAACTGCATTTTCCAGTTCTTGAATTAAGATATGTTGACGATGGGCTAAAATTAAGCGTTCTTGGGATTTTTTCTGGTAGTAGTCCCCAAATGTTAAGCCCGCTCCAATGCCACACACCGCGATAACAATCACCACAGCGTAGCCATAGCCAATTTTTTTAGCTATCCCAAAACGGCGATTGATGCTATTAGGTCTGGTCATCCAGCGAGGAAAGCTTGCAATAGGCTTTATTCTACCTTCTGGGACATTGAAAACAGCCATAATTATAAAAATTCTCCTTGACCGATAGCTTGATAGACTTCTCGCACCATGTCGTAATCCTCATCTTGGGCTTCGACGAACCTAGCCCCTACATACTTGTCATCATCAGCTTCGGCTAAACTTGTAAGGAGAGAGTCTTGATGGGTGAGTAATTGCGATCGCAACTCCTGCACCTCCGCCTCAGAAAACCGACTACTCACCATAAACAAATCATTGGGCAACAGCGCCCCCCGCACCAAAACCCGAAATTCCCCCTCAGACCAGCCCCGTTGCTGTAAATGATTTTGGTAGCGCAAAAACGTCCCCCCCCAAGCATTGACTCGCCCCTCCTTCAGGGCATCTAATCCCTCCCCCCGCAACATCTCCACCTTGACATCAGTTTTGGGGTCTAACCCCCCGTCAATCAATAACTTAGTCGGGCCTAGATGGCCACTGGTAGACCCAATCGACCACATCGCGATAGTTTTGCCCTCCAAGTCCTCAACCCCCTCTATTTCGCTCTCTGCCCGCACACAGAGCAGGGAATAATAATTAGGGCGAGTGACCCCCACCAGAGGAATCGCATTAGTCCGAGCATGAATCGTCACATATTCCGACGGTCCAGCGAGAACAAAATCCACCTGATCATTTTGCAAAGCAACAGCCGCCGCCATAAAATTAGGCACGGCATACCATTCAATAGGGAGGTTGAGGATTGTCGATAAAGTAGTTCGGAACCCCCCATAATACTGCTCTAATTCATCAACACTGGTTAAATCCGTCACCGTAAACCGTAGCTTATCCCGACTTGCCAAAACATTAGACAAAGGCTGACTAGCACGACATCCCACTAAAAAAAGCAGGGCATAACCTAAAAAATTGCGCCGTCTCATCACGTTCTGACCTCTAAGCTCAAACTATACCGAGATTAATAATCCTGCGCTGTTCCGTTTCCCCGAATTTGACCGTCCTAACCCTAGTGATACCCCAGAAATACTGAGGGGATGAATCTTGTCATCCTCCCCCCAGTGGAAAAGACCACTCCAGTCCTTCAGTGATTTAGACCCCCTAACTGTAACAAATGTAACTAATCGGGAGATTATCCCTCCCCTAAGAGCAGGTTAAGTTGAGTTGATTTCATCCCCTCGTGAAGGGAATTTTATATTTATTTTTGTAACGATTGCGCTCAGAAAGGGGCGATTTTAACGCAAAGTGATGAGTAAATTATCTGTTCAGTAAGGAGATTCATCGAACCATGCCCTTATCCGATACACAAGTTCTAGTGGCTCTCGTGATTGCTTTGATTCCCGGAATCCTTGCTTTCCGCCTTTCCACCGAACTTTATAAGTAAAAGCCTTTTTCCCTTAGCTAAGTTGGGGTATAGCTCTGCTGTACTCCAATTTTTTTGGGTTCAAGGGATAAGGGAACAGGGAATGGGGAACAATTATCAATTCTCAAGGTGTAGGGTGCATCAGAAGAATAACTGAGGTTAAACAGGAATGAACGTATCCTGACGCACCATCCTTGTTACCGTGAACAATAAACTTGTCACCTTCCTACATCCAAAGTATGCAAGCATTAGATTGGTGGATTATTCTGGGCTATTTAACCCTGACGATGGGCGTGGGTTTATTCCTCTCCCGCAAAGGTTCTAAGAGTTTAGTCGATTTCTTCGTTTCGGGGCGGTCTTTGCCGTGGTGGTTAGCCGGAACCAGTATGGCGGCTACAACGTTTTCCATTGATACTCCCCTCTATGTGGCGGGAGTGGTGGCAACGCGAGGCATTGCCGGAAATTGGGAATGGTGGAATTTCGGCATTGCTCATATTATCCTGATTTATATTTTTGCCCGCCTCTGGAGACGGTCAGAAATTGTCACCGATGCCCAACTCACCGAAATGCGCTATGGGGGCAAAATGGCGGCCATTTTGCGCGGTAGCAAGGCTTTTTTGTTTGCTGTGCCGATTAACTGTATTGGTATAGGCTACGCCATGTTAGCGATGGTTAAGGTAGTAGATGCCCTCGAATTGTGGCAAAGTTTGGGTATCAATCCGGGAGATAACCTCAAGTTGTGGAGTGTGATTGGGGTGAGTGTTTTTGTTCTCATTTACTCCGGTTTTTCTGGGTTGTGGGGGGTAGTCGCGACGGACTTTTTCCAGTTTTTCCTGGCCTTGTTTGGGGCGATTATCGTGGCGGTGATTGCGGTGAATCATGTGGGGGGAATGGGGGAACTCATTCCGGCAGTGCAGCAGGCGACGGATATTGATGTTTTGGCGTTTGTGCCGTTTAACTTGAATTTTACTTGGAGTGAGACGGCTGGGATTACAGCCTCGACCTTTTCGGCGTATTTATTGGTGCAGTGGTGGTCTTTTCGGCGCAGTGATGGGGGGGGTGAGTTTATCCAACGATTGGCGGCCGCGAAGGATGAGGCAGAAGCGGAAAAAGCGGCTTGGTTTTTTAATTTGCTCCATTATGTGGTGCGGACTTGGCCTTGGGTGGTGGTGGCCTTGGTGGCGGTGGTGATTTATCCTGATTTAGGCGATCGCGAACTGGGTTATCCTAAACTCATGTTAGACTTCCTCCCCGTAGGTCTATTAGGATTAGTCGTCGCCTCCCTCATTGCCGCCTTCATGAGTACCGTCTCCACTTCCATTAACTGGGGCGCGTCCTATCTCACCAATGACCTCTATTTGCGCTTTTTACGCCCCGAAGCCGACCAAAAAGAGTTAGTCCTCGCCGGACGGCTTTCTTCGGTCTTCGTCACCCTTTTAGGAGGCATTGCCGCCTTTTATTCAGACAATGTTGGCGACATCTTCCGACTCGTCCTAGCTATCGGTACCGGCCCCGGTTTAGTTTTAATCTTGCGCTGGTTTTGGTGGCGTATCAATGCGGCCGCAGAGTTAACCGCTATGTTATGCGGGTTTGTCATTGGTTTAATTACCAGCACTTCCCCGGTACTCAATGAACTTATCCCAGATTTTGGCGTGCGTTTAATGGTCATTTCTGGCCTCACCGCTTTAATCTGGATTACCGTGATGTTCCTCACCCCTCCTGAGTCTGACGAAACCCTAGACGCATTTTATCGCCAAGTCCGCCCCAGTGGCCTCGGTTGGCACAAGCAACGATTACGCACGGGGGTGTTACCGGGTCAAGATTTAAGTCGTGATGCCTTGCGCGTGGTGACGGCCACCTTGCTCTTGTTTGGGTCGATGTTTACCATTGGGGGCTTTTTATTATTACAACCTGTAACGGGCTGGTGTTCTCTGATTGTGGCGGTTTTGAGTGGTTTTGCCCTCCGGCGTTTAAATCGTCGTCCCTTTCCAGCCATCCCCCGACCGGGATTAGATGATGATATCTCTAATTAGGGCTTGCTGAATAACTTGGGGAGCAGGGGAGCAGGGGAGCAGGGGAGTCGGGAATAATTATCAATTGTCAATAGAAACCGGGTTGAATAACTTGGCTCGTTTTTTCGGCTAGGTTATAGCAAAAACCCGGTTTCTTATCCTCACTGACTAGAAACTGGAAACCGGGTTTTTTCAATCCTTCTTGTCTCGCTATATCCTGCCAGCAATTAGGTTTCTTCTCCCCTCTCTCCCTAGAAACCGGGTTGAATAACTTGGCTTGTTTTTTCGGCTAGGTTATAGCAAAAACCCGGTTTCCTATCCTCATTCACTAGAAACTGGAAACCGGGTTTTTTTCAATCCTTCTTGTCTCGCTATATCCTGCCAGCAATTAGGTTTCTTCTTCCCTCCCTCCCTAGAAACCGGGTTGAATAACTTGGCTTGTTTTTTTGGCTAGGTTGTAGCAAAAACCCGGTTTCTTATTCTCTTTAAATGGTGTTTAATACAAATCATATTTCAAAAAAGTACAGGGCAAAGAGCCATTATAAACGGGAAAACGACGGGAGGCTTTTAGCCCGACTTTTTTAGTTAACTCTTTATTGCCTGATAAAATATAAGCCGTCCAACCTGTAAAACGCTGTTTAAATAAATCGCCTAATAATTTATAAAAACTGCCCAATTCTTCCACCTCTCCTAAGCGTTTTCCATAGGGAGGATTACAAATCAAAATCCCCGGTTCTGTGGGGGGATAAATGTCCTCAATGTCTTGAACTTGAAACTGGATAGAGTCGCCTAAACCACAGTATTGGGCGTTGGTTCGCGCTTGTTGTATGATCTCAGCATTGCGATCGCTCCCCCACAACGGCGCTGGAAATTTATCCCGTTGTTGTTCTAAGGCCTCCTGACGCAATTTTTGCCAAAGGTCAGGGTTAAAATCAGACCACCGTTCAAAGGCAAATTCTCCCCGCACTAAACCGGGAGCAATATTTAAACTCTGTAGACCAGCCTCTAATAAAATGGTCCCAGAGCCACATAGGGGGTCGTAGAGGGGCGTTTCGGGGGTCCATTGGGCTAATCGTAACAAAGCACTGGCTAACGTCTCCTTGAGGGGTGCAGCGCCCATTGCGGGACGATAACCGCGACGGTGTAAACTACTGCCGGAACTATCTAAACTGAGGATGGCGCGATCGCGGTGAATATGCAAGTTTAACATCAAGTCCGCTTCTTGGGAGTCTACACTAGAACGCCGTCCCGTTTGATCCCGTTGTTGGTCTACTATGGCGTTTTTTACCTGTAAAGCCGTGAAGTGGGTATGATTTAACTGGGCATTGGTTCCCGTACAGTGAACCGATAGGGTCTGGTCTGGGGTGAGATAGTCCCGCCAGTCGATTTTCTGGATTTCTCGGTACAATTGATCCCCATTGCGACAGGGAAAGTTTTTCACCGGGACAAATACCCGAAACAATAAGCGACTCCACAGGTTAACACGATAGAGGAGTTCTTGATTCCCCCGGAAATAGACCCCGGTAAAGTCCGGTTGAACCTCTTGGGCGCCCAAATCCTTTAATTCTTGGGCAGCGATTTCTTCCAGACCTCGGGCTACGGTGGCAAAATATTGAGTCATGATTGGGGAATAGGGAATCGGGAGCAGGGGAGCAGGGGAGAGGGGGAATCGGAAATAATTGTCAATTATCAATTATCAATTCCCATCTTTCACTGATAATCCCACCAAACTATATAACCGCACAGGGAGCGATCGACCTTTGAGTTGATGTTCTCCCAAGTCTGTCACCTCCACCTTATCCTTAACCAGTTCATAGAGGGATTCAGTAATTAGAATATCTGTCCCCAACTCCTTGGTCAATCCTTCCACCCGACTGGCAATATTCACCGTATCCCCCATGACCGCATATTCCCGTCGTCGCCATGAGCCAATATCTCCGGCAATCACTTCCCCGTAACTGATGCCAATCCCGTTAAATAGGGGTTGACGGTTTTCCGCTTGCCAATATTGCCGTAGGAGGGCGAGGTCTTGGCGCATGGTGAGGGCGGCACGAATGGCGTTGAGGGCATCTTCTTCCGGGCCGTGGGAGAGGGGAAAGCCAAATTCGGCCATGACGGCATCCCCAATGAATTTGTCGAGGGTGCCGTTATTCTGCACGATGGCCTCAACCATGGTGTGGAAATAGGTGTTCAGTTGGGCTATTAATTCCTCGGGGGGGAGTTGAAACGATAAGGTGGTGAATCCTCGCACGTCGGAAAAAAGAACGGCCACGTTGAGTTTATGACCGGGTAACATGGTGTAAAAGCTATCGGGGTGTTTGAGAATTTCTTTAACTACGGGTTCGGCGACATAGCGTTCTAAGGTGTTCCGCAAGCGCAGTTTTTCCAGTTGGTTACTCATGGCTGCGAGGAAGAAACTGGAGAAGCTGCTGAGGAAAAGTGCGATCGCCGGAATCGCTGTGGGAAGAATCCATTGACCATAACTAAACAGGATATAACTCCCCCCTAACCACAAGACCATAAAGCCTAAACCCCAGAGTAGTTGTCGCCCCGGTCGTTGGACGAAACGATCGACAGCCAAGCCTAAACTAAGAACAGCGAGGGTGACAATAAAACCCTTTAACCCAAAGTGGGGGAGCAGGGTTGCCATTGCCTTATTCTCTAATAAAGTGGCGATCGCATGGCCATGAACTTCTACCCCCGGCATCCGTTCAGAAACCGGAGTTCGCTGGAAATCCGTAAAGGTGGCCGAGGTGGTGCCAATCAGAACAATTTTGTCCCGAAAAACCCCCGCTTCTTCCAGTCGCGGCCACTCTTCGGGATCTAAAATCCGCCAAAAGGAAACATGGGGGAAAGTCCGATGAGGCAGACCCCAATAAAAGATCCCTTCCCCCCTCGCGGGAGGAATCACCATTCCCGCACTCTCTAAACTCGCCTGGGCGAGAGAGGGAATAATGGGCAAATTGAGGAAACTGGCAATTTGTTCTTGATATACCGCCCCTAAACGATAGACCCGCTCATTGGCCTCCGTGAGGAAATTCACCGACCCCAAGGATAAATTAGGGCTGTTCAACACCGCAAAGGGTTCAAATAGTTGCACCTCTGACCCCTCCTCACTCATGGTTTCCAAGTAGGCCGCCCCCAAGGTCACTTTCCCCACGTAGCGCTCTAAAACCGCTTGGAACGCCTGATCATCCTCTTCTCCGTAGCCACTGGGGAGGTCAAACAGTAAGTCAATGGTCACGGTTTTGGCCCCAGCTTCCAGCAAACGCTCGACCACTAAACCATAGGTACGACGAGGCCAGGGATAGCTTTGTAGTAATTCTGTAATCTCCGCCCGTTGGGGATCTCCCTCAAATTTTTGGGCGGCCGAGAGGGAGGCATCATCTAAGGTCACAATGACAATCTCTTCTGGTACATCGGGCGGGTCCAAAAAAAGCCGGGCTTGAAACAATAAACTCTGGGTATTGCGTTCTAGACTTTGTGTTACCCGGTCATCCCCCGCCGTGAGCAATCCCGCCCCCACTGCCCACAAAACAATTAAACTCCAGCGTAGTCGCGGTGACTGTAATAGGTGAGTCCACCGGAAGGGGCGCTTAGGGGTGGGAAAAGGTGAGGACATGAGATAACATCAGCTTGAATTGGGCATTTCGCATCCAACGGGAGCAAAATCAATAATTGTAACATACACCTTGTCAAAGATATGCCCAAGTTGTATATTGTTAAGACGTATAAAGAAAATCTCAATCTGAATCGTCCTGATTTTTGTTTAGTCAACGGCGGCAACCCTCTGTTTTACAGAGTTTTAGCGTGTTTTCTCCCCCAACTAACTTCGATTTAGCCTCTATTCTCTCCTGTGAGTAACATAAAGACACGGAAAAAACAATCATTAAGTTTTTTGATCAAATGGCTCGTCCGTGAATATACTCAAGATAGAAAATCACAGAAGTCGAATTCCAGAAGTAAACAATCGCAGAAAGGTGTTGCTGGCTAAGGTCATGTTTAGAGGTCTTTATTCCATTGGTATTGTAACTGTCGCTCTAGGAATCCCATTCCTAGGGGCTTTGTGTTTCGGGGTTTCTAATGAAATCATGGGGGTAGAAAACAAAATCACTCTCGGGAGGGTTAACCCAGATGTCTTGTTTTCTAATGTCTTGTTTTCTAATGTCTTGTTTTCTAATACAGTCTCGGAGAATAGCTGGAGTGGTTTGGGTCTGAATGATTCGAGTCTATTGG
This sequence comes from Spirulina subsalsa FACHB-351, assembly GCF_026130165.1. Taxonomy (GTDB): domain Bacteria; phylum Cyanobacteriota; class Cyanobacteriia; order Cyanobacteriales; family Spirulinaceae; genus Spirulina_A; species Spirulina_A subsalsa_A. Next base: position 23,120 of record NZ_JAIHOM010000050.1, read on the forward strand.
TTTCTTGGTCTAATTCCCATCAGCAGAAAGGGGGCGGTTTTGAACCCCCAGACCGAGGAGGGCCAGATAATTCAGAAGGGTCTGGAACACGCTACCAGATCGATTCTTAAGGGTTAACTCTTAGGATTAGACCGTTGAAGAATGGGGATCAGATTTGGGGTATTGTTGATGTACTCTAAGACTTAAGTTAAAACTATAGAATTGATAAGCGTTACTTTTAAATCGCTGTTTTTATTCAAAAGTTCGTTGCCATTTTAAGGTTCACTCACCTATCAGGTTGCACAGGGTTCTGTGTGCCAGTTTTCTGACAAGATCATGGTGTGAACTTGCCAAGCTTCTGAAGGATGTGGGAAATCGCTGCGGAAATGTCCCCCTCTACTTTCAGTCCGAAACAAGGCACTTTGGAGAATTAAATAGGCTAAGTCCAGCAGGTTTAGGGTTTCTGTGAAAGTACGGATAACCGTATCCGTGTTTTCACTAATTGCCGGAAGGAAATGATCGGGGTTTAGCTGTTGGAGGGTTTGCGCTAACGGTAGGGTAAGGATGGAGGAGCGCCAAGCTTGGACTTGTGCGATCGCCTCAGTTAACACTTCTTGATGGCGAGAAATGCCTGCACTGTGCCACATCAAGCGTTGTAGCTCCCCTTGCAAGGCTTGTAATTCCCCCAATTCCGGCATCTCAGACAGGGTTAAGGGTTGACGGGGGGAGGCAAAGGGGGCGGGAGGGGGCGAGAGTTCCAACTTGGCCAACTGTCCCGCATAAACCAAACATTCCAATAGAGAATTACTCGCCAAACGGTTAGCCCCGTGAACTCCTGTACTGGCCGTTTCCCCAATGGCATAGAGGCCTGAAATCGTGGTGCGGTTCATTAAATCCGTGGCGACTCCTCCCATCCAATAATGGGCAGCCGGAGTTACGGGAATAGGTTCCTTAAATAAATCAATCCCCCACCGTTGACAGACCCGAATAATATTAGGAAATCGGTACTGTAAACGGTCTACCGGAATGGGGGATAAATCCAGATAAACATGAGCCTGAGCGGGATCGGGGCTAGTTTTGGCTAAATGATTAAAAATCGCCCGACTGACCACATCCCGGGGCGCTAATTCCCCTTGGGGGTGATAGTCAAAAGCAAAGCGTCGCCCGGCCTCGTCGATTAAATGAGCGCCTTCCCCCCGCACCGCTTCACTAATGAGAAAGTGGGGGGCGCCGGGTTTGGTCAGGGCGGTGGGGTGGAATTGGAAAAACTCCAGATCCCGCAATTTGGCCCCTACCCGCCAAGCGAGTGCTACCCCATCCCCTGTGCTAACGGTGGGGTTGGTGGTTTGGGCGAACACTTGACCGCCCCCCCCTGTAGCGAGGACTACGGCCGAGGCTTTTAACCAATGGAGTTGGCCTTGATACCAGATGGCCAATCCCTCACAGTGGCGCTGGTCATTCAGCCAGAGTTTGAGGGCGAAGGCCTGGGCAAATACTTGAATATTGGGGCAGGCGAGGACTTTTTCCCCTAATGTACTGACAATGGCGCGTCCGGTGGTGTCGGCGGCGTGGAGGACGCGGGGGCGGGAGTGGGCTGCTTCTAAGGTCATGGCTAATTTGTCCGCTTTACGGTCAAAGGCTACGCCTAAATCGACTAAACGGGCGATCGCCTCGGCCGCATTTTCCACCAAAAACTCGACGGCCGGAACATCACACAATCCCGCCCCGGCTTTGAGGGTGTCCTCCACATGGAGGGCCGTGGAATCCTTGGGATCAATGGCCGCCGCAATTCCCCCCTGGGCCCAATCACTGGCCCCGACTTGTAGGGTTGATTTGGTGATTAAACCCACCCGATAATGGGAGGGGAGACAGAGGGCGGCGTATAAACCGGCCGCACCACTACCGACGACTAACACATCAAACTGGGCGGGAAGGGGGGCATGGTCAGAAGATGGGGTCATTTGCCTGAAAAAATGAATTTCAAATAGAATAACCCACTCCTTGGGGAGTGGGTTATGGAAAATCTGGCTCACCGGGAGGGCGTGGCGGATGAATCGTTACCGAGTCCCTCCAAGAATTTTAGTAGTATCCGTTATTAAAGCGATCGCCCCCTTCAACGAACACATCCACCGGATCTAACACAGTGAAGTTCTCTAAATTCGCTTGTAAACGCTCTTTTTGCCCTTCAGACAGGCCGGGAATGTTCAGCACATCTTCCACCTTTTGGTAGGGTGCATTTTCCACAATTTTAGAGGCTAAGGAGGGATAAAACCCTTTTAATTTACGGAATGCCCGCACGTTGGTGTTATTGAGATCAATTTTTTTGCCGAATTCAGTTTGTAGCATGGCATCGGCTGGGTTTTGGTATTCTGCCAACAGCATCGTCGAAGAGGTCAGATTTAAACCTCCGGCGATCGCCTGTTGTTGTCCCAGAAAACCGCAAAATCCTAATACTAAAGCAATTACAGCAATTACACTCGCCAATTTTTTCATTGAATTAAAGTCCTCCTAAACCGTTGCTCATCATTATTTATCGCTTGAATCCCACCCCACCCCCATGATTGAGATTGAATGGGAAAACCACAGTACAATCAGGCACTGTACTTTGTTTTGACCTTCCCCGATCTGAACGCTCAGGGACACTCAGTTCTACAGAAGTTTAGTCATCAGGGCAATTATACAGGTTTAGATACACTGCTTTGACTGCCCTGCTGCCACAGCCCTCCATGGGTCTGGCTATCCTAGCTCCCCAGCTTGAGGAGTCAGGTTCTCAGAATGACTTGATCTGGTTAACTTTTATTTCCGATTTTCTCATTCTATCAGGGATGGGCAAACCCGGAAGACCTTCAAAGAACAAGATAACTGGGGAATTCCCTATTTGCCCCTTAACCCTTCCGAGAGTGTTCATTCTCAGATCAGGTAATAATAATTCACAAAAACCCGATGGGAATACCGTAGTTTTATGGGATGATGTGAAAAATAAGCCCCAAGGCTAAAACTGGGGGTGTTGTCCAGCTAAACTTTCGCCAACCGGGGCGAGAATCCCGCCGTCGGGAGGGATAAACCCTTCTAATTAAGACATCGCCACCTCGCGTAGCAGGTGAAAGAGTATTCAATTGCACCCCATAGCAAGTGTATTCATACAGGAGAATTCGTAAATATGGCATTACAACTCGGTGATACTGTCCCCAACTTCACGCAAGCTTCCAGTGAAGGGGAAATTTCCTTTTATGACTGGGCCGGAGATAGTTGGGTGGTGTTATTTTCCCACCCAGCCGACTATACCCCCGTTTGCACCACGGAATTAGGGGAAGTGGCTAAACTGAAACCAGAATTTGAGAAACGCAACGCTAAGGTCATTGCTTTGAGTATTGATGACGCGGACTCTCATCAAGGGTGGATTGGGGATATTAACGAAACCCAAAACACCACGGTGAACTATCCCATTTTGGCGGATGTGGATAAAAAGGTGTCTGAACTCTATGGGATGATTCACCCCAGCATTAGTTCTAATATTACGGTGCGCAGTGTTTTCATTATTGACCCCAGCAAGAAATTACGGCTGACGATTACTTATCCCCCTAGCACCGGACGCAACTTTGATGAGATTCTGCGGGTGATTGATTCGTTGCAATTAACCGATAATTATCAAGTGGCGACCCCTGTAAACTGGAAAGATGGGGATGATTGCGTAGTGGTGCCTTCTATCCCAACGGACGAAGCGAAACAAAAATTCCCGAAAGGGGTGAATGAGATTAAACCCTATTTACGCATGACCCCTCAACCCAATCGTTAAGATTGGAGGCAGGATGAGAATTAGAGCGATGGTACTGACCATCGCTCTTTTTGACTCTATCGGACCGAATCCTTGCGTTTTTCCCATACCTTAACGGTGCCATCTTGACTGGCGCTGACCAACTGCTGACCATCGGCAGAAAAGGCGATCGCATTGACTCGATTTTCATGACCCGCCAACAGCGCCACCTTCTCCCCTGTGGTGGTATCCCAGAAGGTAATGGTTTTGTGGGTGGTGGCACTGGCAAGTAGGGACTCGGAGGGGTGCCAGGCGAGACTGTAGACTTGATTGAGTAAGCGAATACTGTTCAATTCCTGTTGAGGGGGAACCGTCCAGAGGCGAATTTTGCGATCGCTGCCCCCACTGGCTAAAGTCCGGCCATCGGGACTAAACACCAAACTATGTAAGGTTCCCCCCACCGCTTGACTACTTAATTTTTCCCCCGTTTGCACCTCCCAACTTTTCAGGGTGCCGTCACTGCTCCCACTAACTAAAGTTTGACCATCGGGAGAAAAGGCGATCGCATAAACCCGATCCCAATGACCCTTTAACGTCCGTAACTCTCGCCCCGTCCCCACATCCCAGAGTTTCACCGTCTTATCATAACTACAGCTAGCAATGGTTTGACCGTGAGGACTAAAAAGAACCTGACTCACCCCATGAAAATGTCCCTCAAAAGTGTGCAGAAGTTTCCCCGTATTCACATCCCACAACTTTAGGGAATTATCCGCACTGCCACTGACTAAACGGCCGCCATCGGGACTAAAAGCCAGACAAAACACCTCATCCCGGTGTCCCATAAACATCCGTCGGGGATTCAAACTTTCCCGATCCCATAATTTAATGCCATAATCTGCGTCAGGAGAGGCGATAAACGACCCACTCAGGGCAACAGTGCGCACCTGTTCCAACTCACTGGGTAACGTCTCCACACAATGCCAAACCTCTAACAAAGCCGCCTCTTTTTCCGGATTGAGACGAGAAGCGGCAAAGCGACCAAAAGCATCCCGTAAGGTACTGCCAAACCCCACCAAATTATCCCCCAGACCGCGCACCCCTTCAGTCAACTCTCGCCCCAACTCTTCTAAATCCGGGACTTCCGGGGGAGTTGGTTCTGATTCTAGCTCCGATTCCACGGGCGGTTCCTCCTCCTCCATCAGGGGAGTCTCAACATCCTCCTCCGCTACCGGGGGAGTCGGGGGAGATTGTAACTCTGCCTCCGCGTCAGCCTCTCGGAGAAGAATCGCCTCCCGTAAACTCGCCAATTCTTCCAGCACCGGGGGATCGAGCAGAGGTTTGATTTGACCTTGTACCCCTTGCAACGCCCCTCTGAGGTCGCTAATTTCGCGCTCTAAGGGGCTTAAATCCACCCGAGAAGGGGCGGAAAGGGTTTCCCCTTGCCATTGCTTAAATTGACGGTCTAACGCCTCTAATTGCGTCAAAATGGCGTTAGCTTGAGCCTCATCGGTTCCCAAGGCAGACACCGAGAGACTGTTTAGCTGTTGATGGAGTTGGCTAATTTCCCCATTGACCCTATCTAGGCGCTCTTGCAAAGTATTCAACAGACCTTGACGGTGAGTCATGGCCTCCCATTGGCCGTGGAGTTGGGTCAATTTCTCTTCAATGGGAGTCAATTGTTCCTGCACAAATTGACTCGAAATTTGCTGCTGTGCCAGAGTCCTTAATTGCCCTTGAAGCGGAGAGAGTTCCTCTTGTATCGCCGCCACCCGTTGGGAGGTTTGCTGACTCACCTCCGTTAAAGTCATAGCTAATTCCCGTTGTTGCTCTTGTAGGGCAGGCAACTGTTCCCGCAAGGGGCGTAACTCATCCCAGACCGAGTTAAACTGTTCCCGCAGGGCGGGTAATTCTCCCACCACTCCATCTAAAACCTGTTGAATCGCCCCCCATTTTTCCTCACTGGATTGAGATAACCCTTGCGCTTGGGTTTCGAGGGTCTGATATTGGGTTTCAAGTTGATGATATTGTGCTGTAATCGGTTCAAACTTAGCTTGTATTGCCAGTAATAGCTGCTGTAACTCCTCCAATTGTCCTGTAATGCGGGGTTCAATTTGTGCCGTCGATTCCACCAGTTGACCTTGTTGTTGCGTCAATTCCACCAACTGGGTTTCAATGGGTAAAAGGCGCGCCACTTGTGCCGCAAGACGTTGACGATTGAGGGTATTTAGTCCCAATGTCACCGTTAAAGGAGCGGCCGCATAGATGGCCTGTTGTGTCACTACTGTGGCCACAGTCCCCGATAGGGAGGCCACGATGCCGACATACTCGGTAATTTCTAGCCAGTGACGTTTACTCATATACTCCTCTCTATTGCCCGATATACAACATCAGTTTAACGGTTTCTTAGTCGTCTGCCCTAACAGTAAACTGTTATTATCAATCAGAGGGGGTGAGCATCACCAACCAACCTTTTAATGAGATTTTCCTTGTCTTGTTCTCCGGAAAAGTCCATCAACAGGACAAAAAGCCCTAGATAGCATGATAAATTCCTTGGACTTGTCCCATTCTCCCTACTCTGCTGCCCGTTATGTGATGATGGGGAAACGGGGCGCAGTAGCTACCAGTCAGCATTTAGCGAGTTTAGCGGGGGTGGAAATGCTGCTCGCTGGGGGTAATGCCGTAGATGCGGCCCTTGCCATGGCGATCGCTCTCACCGTCGTTGAACCCACCTCAAACGGTATTGGTTCCGATGCTTTCGCCCTCGTCTGGGACGGCCAACTTCACGGCATTAACGGCTCAGGCAAAAGCCCCAAAGCCTTAAACTTAAACCATTTCGACCCCTTGGGTAACATCCCCGAATTCGGTTGGCTCTCGGTCACGGTACCCGGGGCTGTGGCCGCTTGGTACGATATCTGGCACCGTTGGGGAACCCTCGCCTTTGCCCATCTCTTTGAACCCGCTATCCGTTACGCGGAGGAAGGGTTTCCCGTTTCCCCTATTACAGCCCAAGCGTGGCAACGGGCCGAAAAACAGTATCTCCCCCTCCAAGGCCGGGAATTCCAAACCTTTAAACAGGTCTTTTTCCCCCAAAACCGTGCGCCTAAAGCGGGGGAAATGTGGGGCAGTGATGCCCATGCCTACAGCCTGAAAGGGATTGCTAAACATGGGGGCGAAAATTTCTATCGCGGGGAAACGGGGGAACAAATCGCCCACTATGCCAATGATACCGGGGGACTTCTGAGCTTTGATGATTTAGCCGAACACCATTCGGAATGGGTGAATCCCATCCACAGCGACTATCACGGCCTCTCCGTGTGGGAATTGCCCCCCAATACCCAAGGCATCGCCGCTTTACTCGCCCTCAATATCCTCGAAGGTTTTGATTTAGCCCAGTATCCTCGGGAGTCGGTGGAGAGTTACCACCTACAAATTGAGGCGATGAAACTGGCTTTTGCCGATGTTTACCGCCACGTTGGGGATCCGCGCTATATGTCGGTGACGGTGGAGGAATTGCTCTCTAAATCCTATGCCGAGAGTCGCCGTCAAGTGATTCAAGATCATGCCCTCCCCGTAGCGGATCCCGGTTTGCCGAAAGGGGGGACGGTGTATCTCTGCGCGGCGGATGGAGAACTGATGATCTCTATGATTCAATCTAATTTTAACGGCTTTGGCAGTGGGATTTTAGTCCCAGATACGGGAATCGCGCTCCATAATCGAGGATCGGCTTTTACTCTCACTCCCGGACACCCGAATCAAGTGGCTCCCCAGAAACGCCCTTTCCACACGATTATTCCGGGCTTTTTGACCCAAGGGGATCAACCGTTAGGGCCTTTTGGGGTGATGGGGGCGCAAATGCAGCCTCAAGGTCATGTACAGTTGGTGGTTAATCTGCGGGATTATGGGATGAATCCCCAAACGGCGTTAAATGCCCCGCGCTGGCGGTTTTTACGAGATAATCATGTGGTGATTGAGTCGGGGGTGAGTGCTGAGATTGCCAGTGGTTTGCAAAAACGGGGGCATCAAGTGGCGGTGACGGGGTTTCATCATTTCGGCAAGGGTCAGATGATTTTACGGCACAATGGCTCACTGGTGGCGGGTTCTGAACCTCGGGCTGATGGCTGTGCGATCGCCTATTAACTTAATTAGGGCTTGCTGAAATCAGGTTCGTAGTTGCGCTTTAGCGCCTAATCGGGAGCAGGGGAGCGGGGGAGAGGGGAAGTCGGGAAAATGCCATTGTATTGAGCAGAATTGCCCATCCTTCTATACCGTGGGGTAGTTCACCCGAGATCATCATCCTCAAAATGATCCCCTTCTAAAATGGCATCCCGATGACGCTTGAGGGTGCGCTGGATTTTCTGGATGAGGAAGGTGGAATCGGGGTTTTGGGGAATGGTGCCTAAATCGGAGAGGCTGATTTCGGTGTGGGCAATTTTTTGCGCTAAGGTTTGCGCCCCTTCGGTGTAACTAGCGAGTAACATTTCTCCCGAATCGGGCAAATCGGAAATCTCCGTGGCTAAGTCATCGGGTGCAAAGGTACTCGGATCCACTCCGGCCTCAATCACCAGCATTTCTAGGTCTTCTAAGGCTTGTTGCGCTCGTTGGATCTTCTTAATGAGCGATCGCGCTGATTTTAACCCCGTTTGGGCTGAAGTGGTTAAACTCGACAACTTTTCCGTAAAGGCACTGGCCACCCGGTTCATTTCCCGACTGGCTTCTAGGCTATGATTGACCATATTGCCAATCTCATTGGTAATTTGACTGAAGCGGGAAATTTCCGTATCCGACTGATTCGCCACAATGGCCGCCTGTACCGACAAATACCACACCTGCTCACTAATACGTTTAATTAAATGAGAGGTGGTGTAAATCTTATCGAGTTCCTCACTTAACAATCGCCCAATCTCGACAATATCATTGGTATTTTCCACAATCAGATTAATCCCCGCAAAGGTTCCCCCAAAGGCCGCCTTTCCTTCCTGTGTCGCCCTCGCACTCATCTGGAGTAAATGTTGATTCAGATGGGAGACATCTTGTAACGCTTGTTCTAACTCCGCCTGTTTAGCCGCTAGTTGTTGATGTTCTGCGATCGCCCCCTGTTGACTCTCCAGCAGTTGGCTAATTTTTTTCACCTTCTGTTCCTGTTGTTCCAACTTTTCCGACGAACGTTTGAGGGCTAAACGGTGCTGACTCGCCTCATGGATAGAATTCTGGGTAATCTCCGAATGGGCCCGCACCAGCGTTTGAAATTCCAGTAAAAAATGATTCCCTAAATCCGGATTTACGGCATCCCGCGAGGTAATAATTAACGGTTCATACACATTATCCGCCGTCCGTTCCAGCGCCTTCACCAGCGCCCGAGTAATCTTCTCCTCCTCCGGAAACAACAAAAAACTTTTCTGCGGCTGACTAATACTTAAAAACACCTCAATGGGGCGTTCTAAAAAAATATCTGGCCCATAGGGAGAACTCATCCACTCATTAAACTTTCGTCGGGAAATCATCCCCAACAGTTTCCCCTCATTAGCAATAATCACACCCGGTAGCCAAGGCTCTTGATGAAATTGTTGCGCGACAAATTGCCCAAGAGTATTGGGACTCACCTGGAAAAAATGTAAGGGTAGATCCCCCAGTGTTGAACGGGAAGTCAACCGAGTGGGCTTACTCATCAGACTTTAATTTTATTGTGCCTCAGCCATATCTCTACAGTTTAATGGGAGTTTGTCGGTTGTCTACGAATCTTTGCAAGAATTTTAGCCAACCCCTTCAGGTTAGCCCCTTAAGTTCTCTCCCCTCCTCACTACAATTGATACATTAGCCAACCATCGGGGCATCGAACCCCCGTCGGTTGGCTTGAGGGAGTCCATGTATCCCCGCCCTAAAACATTACTCGTCTGGACGACTCCCTCGTTTTTGAGGACGGGGTTTTATCGCTCCCTCAAACTCCCTCTTTCTGATAACCTAGCAGTAACCCAAGTTTTGCCTTGTGTCTGGCTCAATCTTGTTTACCACTCCACCCGCAACAAGGGACGGCTTTAGTTTATGAAATTACTGCCCCCGATGACTTTCCTGCGATTCCTCTTGCTCGTCCTCGCAGTATTGTTCATCTTTCTGAGTTTCAGCCAAACCAACCACCTTGACAAGGCCGCTCCCACCCCCACCCCCCTCAGTACAGGTTGGCTTTATCGATGGGGAAACTCCCCCAACACCCCAGAAAACCTTCCCCTCTGGGTGCTAGAACCTCCCCAAAAGGATTGGACTCCCCTCCCCCTCCCCCAGCAGTTACAACCTCCCCCCCACACCCAAACCCTTTGGTTAGCGGTTTCCCTTCCCCCCGGAGATTGGTCTTTCCCCAGCTTATATTTTCAGAATATCCCCCATCTGCTTCATGCCTATTTCCAGGGTCAATTAATCTATAGTTATGACGAGTTCGCCCCCACAGGAGAATTAAGCCCCAATGAGGGTAAATTTCCCCTTGTTTTTTTACCTCCAGATTTTGCGACGGAAACTCTCTATCTTCAAGTTCATGTTCCAGGTAAAAGTATTACTTTAGGCTATGATACCTTACTCAAAATTGGCAACTCTGACCAATTATTTAAAGCGTTAATTCTAAAGGATAGCATTCAATTAACCCTCGGTCTGCTCTTTATCTTCTGCGGTCTATTTCCGCTTATTTTCGCTCTCTTTACCTCCACAAAAAGCTATTATATTTCTTTCGGCTGGTTTGTTTTACTCCTTGGCATCTACACCATCACCCCTACCCACACCATTCGTTTAATCTTTAATTATAGCATTTTTTGGACTTATATTCACCACACGGCTTTTCATCTTATCCCCCCCAGTTTGTGCCTCTTTTTTGAACATATTTTTGGTCAACGTCGCTATGGCATTGTTCGGCGTTTATGGCAAATTCATTTAAGTTATGCCCCCATTGCCTTGATTTTCGGCTCATTAGGATTTTGGGAACTGGCCGCCCACCCAACGCAGTTTTTAGGGGTTACGAGTGCTTTGATTTTACTGTTGCTTGTTGTGAGAACTGCCCTCAACGGCAATCAAGAAGCGAGAATCTTTGCCCTGGGTTTTATTGTATTGATGGTGGTGATGATTTATGACATTATCACCTATGTTTTCTTTAAACCTTTAAGCGCACATTTTCAGCTTTATTATTGGGGAATGTTGTTCTTTATTGGCTGTGTTGCTTACTTATTAGAACGGCGGTTTATTGAGGCTCAAAAACGCTTAAAAGCTTACAATTTAGCGTTAAAACGGTTTGTCCCCCATGAGTTTTTGAATTTTCTCCAACGAGAGAGTATTATCTATGTAGGTTTGGGGGATCAGGTACAGGAAGATATGACGGTTTTATTTGCGGATATTCGTTCCTTTACCAGTATTTCTGAAAGTATGTCCCCCCAGAAAAATATTGAATTTTTAAATGCTTATCTCAGTTATGTGAGTCCGGTTATTCGACACAATGGGGGATTTATTGATAAATACATTGGGGATGCGGTGATGGCTTTATTTCCCCGTAATGCGAATCATGCTTTAAAGGCGGCTATTGAGATGCAGTTTCAAGTGGAAGAATTTAATAAAATGGGTCATGACAAAGGGTATCCGAGGGTTAATATCGGGATTGGTTTGCATCGGGGAAATTTGATGTTAGGGACGATTGGGGAACAGGAACGCTTACAAACGACGGTGATTGCTGATGCGGTGAATTTAGCCTCTCGTTTGGAAGAGTCTACGAAACAGTTTGGGGCGAAAGTGATTGTCAGTGAAAGTACGTTGTTGGGGTTGGAGGAGTGCGATCGCTACTTAACCCGTTATTTGGGTCAAATTACCGTCAAAGGCAAGAAGAACGCCGTGCGGATTTATGAGGTGTACAATTGTGATTCCCCATCGTTGCAGGCGAAAAAGACGGCAATGAGAGGGGAATTTGAGCAGGCGATCGCATTTTTTGATCAAGGCCAATATATTCAAGCCTATGCTATGTTCCAGCAACTAATCGCCCAATGTCCCGAGGATCTGGTTCTCCACCGTTGTCTACAGCGTTGTGGGCTGATGTGAGCATTTACGCTCAATCCATAGAGTTTGGTGAATCAGTAACAGGGCAACCTACTCAAAATTAGCCCCAGGAAATCGAAGCACGAGTCACCAGCTTGGAAATCGAACTCACTCAAATTCAATAAGTCTTAGCCACCGTCACCTCCCCAGAACAACTGCATTGAGTTGTCCTAAAATGGAGACTGAACCTTAAGAAGCGAGAAGTCGGCAATGGGTACTATCGATAATTCCCCCATCCAGGATACAGAATCAGCTTAATGATTCACTCAAACAACTCTCTCCTGAGCGCTTACGGGTGCTGGCTGATTTTGCAGCTTATTTGGCTAATGCTGAAAGCAAGACGGCAACCCAAGAACTATTAGAAATTCCTGGATTGCTAGAGCGAGTTAAGCAAAATCAAGCCACTCCCAAGAAGCAGTACAGGAGTTGGAGAACCCTTCGTTCTGATGTATGAAGTTCTCCTCCATCCTGATGCCCAAAAAGTTTACCAAAAACCCTGGGTCTAAAGCCCCGTCCTTCTAGGACGGCTTTTTCTTAATCGTAATACAATTAAGAGAATCACTTGCATTTCGTAAGATGCTCATTCTTTCCTATCAATACAAGTTGCGT
>NZ_JAIHOM010000226.1 GCF_026130165.1 Spirulina subsalsa FACHB-351
CTAGAAGCCTATTGCGAATCAACAGGTCGTTCCAAATCAGATGTTTTGAGAGAACTCATCAGAAGCCTTAAGATCAAGAAAAAGCCGTCCTAGAAGGACGGGGCTTTAGACCCAGTTCCTCGGTAAATTGGGAGTCGGGAGTCGGGGAGGTTTCCCGACTCCCGAAAAGCTCCTATTCCCTATTCCAAAAAAATGGATAAATACCACGTTGGAGAATTGCGCCCTAGTCAAATTATGTTTAGTTATGGGATTGGTGCGATCGCCGATCTCCCCAACATCGCCGCCCTAGTCATGGGCCTAGACGAATGGCACCAGCAAGGCACCGTCGAAATTGCCGAAGAACGCCTCTTACTCGCCGTGCAGAAACAAGTAGGCAAACAAGCCCAAAAATTGCTGAGTCTACCCATCGCCCCAGACGACAATAATGACTCATTGCTAGGCCTTCCCGTTGCCCCCTTCCCCACCTGGATGGTATGCCCTAAATGTAAACTCCTCGCCCCTGTATCCTCCCAAATCTTTCAACTCAAGAATCCCTACAATCGCTCCTCAGAATTGCATTACCACCACCAAAATTGTCCTAAGAGTATAAAATACCCCCCAAAAGTGATTCCGGTGCGATTTATGGTCGCCTGTGAAAAAGGACACCTCGATGATTTTCCGTGGCGTTATTTTGTCCACGGCGGACCCAGTGACTGCAACGGCTCCTTACGCCTCCAAGAAACCAACGTCTCTGGCTCCGTGACAGATATTCTAGTTTGCTGTGATGGATGCAGCGCAAAACGCCCCCTCGCCCTAGCCTTTGGCATTCCCGGAAAGCAAAATATGCCCAAGTGTCGCGGTCGCCATCCCCATCTCCGCTCCTTTGATGATGACTGTGATCAACAGATGAAAACCCTGTTACTTGGGGCATCCAATAGTTGGTTTTCCCTCAATCTTTCCGCCCTCTCCATCCCCACCACTACCGGGAAATTAGAAGAATTAGTCCGGGAAAATTGGGTCGCCCTAAACAATGCCCAAACCCTTGATAATTTAGAGCTACTGCTGAAGACCTTTTTCAGTATGGGACAAATCCAAAGCCTGATGAAATACCCAACCGAAGAGATTTGGACCACCCTCGAAAAGATCCGCCACAATACCAGTGAAAACGATCCGGGCAACCTGAAAGATCCAGAATGGCAAGCCTTTATCGCCGTTGAACGTGAAGTGAACATCGGCAAAGATTGGCATTTAGTCCCCACTACTCCCCCCCCTGATTTCCAGGACAAAATCGAAAAAGTGATTCTGGTTCAGAAACTGCGAGAAGTCCGGGCATTGATTGGTTTTACCCGCATTCAATCCCCCGGTGATTTTAGTGATACAGGGGATGTTCCCGAGAATTTCAAGGCCCGTCTGAGTCGGCAACCTCCGAAATGGGTTCCCGCTATGGAAGTCCGGGGGGAGGGCATTTTTATGCAATTTAATGAAACCGCCCTCCAGACTTGGGAACAACAGCCATTGATCCGCAAACATTACAACAAGGTCAAACAAGCCCATAAAAATTGGCTAAATCAGCGTAACCCCGATTTAGTGGATAAAATTCCTTGCCCAGATATGCGCTATTTGCTCCTACATTCTTTTGCCCATGCTCTCATGCGTCAGTTTGCCCTAGAATGTGGCTACAATGCGGCCAGTTTAAGGGAGCGGATTTATGCCCAAGTGGCAACCGAAAAGCCGGAAAAAAAAGAGGCACAAGCCGGGGTTTTAATCTATACAGCCGCCCCCGATAGCGAGGGAACCCTTGGGGGACTGGTTCACCTAGGCGAATCCCAACGGCTGAACTATCATTTAAACCAAGCCTTTGAATATATTCGCATCTGTGCTTCAGATCCGCTCTGTTCTGATCATGACCCAGACGGCGACGACTCAATTCACTGGGCGGCTTGTCATGCCTGTCTCTTCTCCCCTGAAACCTCCTGTGAGCGAGGTAATAAATATTTGGATCGGACGTTACTGATTCCCACTCTTGCCCAAGACTCAGATAAACAAAAATATGCCTTTTTTCCCTAAATTCGATGGTGTTTGATTCAACATTTCTTGAGGTTATTAATCAAGTGGCTGTCGGTTTAACCGAAAGCTTAACCGCAGAGCTAGAGACTATACTTTCAAAAGTGTATAGACAGCCTACTGAGCAGTGGGAATATAGTCTCGCTGATGCTTTGCCTTCCAGAACCCTGCGCCAAAAGGTTCATATTTTATTAAATTACTGGCAGCAAACCTATCCAAATATTCAGCCCCAATCTATCTATCTTGCGCTGCTCAGTTCCCAACAACTTCATCAACAACTACAGAAAGAATACGAGGTTCAACCAATTTGGACAATTCCCAAAGAAACAGGAGAATGGCCGCGTCGGACAGAACAAACCATCCTCAAATTGATTGCCCAAACTCAAAAAGAATTACTGATTATTTGTTTCGCGGTTTATAATGTCCCTCAAATCGTTTCAGCGTTACAGGAAGCCCTAGAGCGGGGTGTTACAGTTCGTCTCATTGTTGAACTTCCCGAAGCGGCTCAAAAAATCTCCGTGGGTGTTTTTCAAACCTTCCCCCCTGATTTGTTAGAAAAAATGGATATTTATTACTGGCCAAAATCCCAAAGACCTTTAGGGGATAAAGGTCAAATTGGTTCACTGCACATCAAAGGAATTGTTTCGGATCAAACTCATCTCTTTGTTAGTAGTGCGAATCTCACTCAATCTGCTCTGCAATTAAACCTAGAATTGGGCTTATTAACTAAGCAGCCCCTACTGGCGCAACAAATCACAGATACTATTGATCATCTGCTCTGTCAGCATATTCTTTGTCCCATTCCCTCATATAGCGTTTCCATTTGAGTTTTGTAATATACAAGGTAATAGGTGATAGGTAATAGGTAATAGGTAATAGGTAATAGATAATTGTTCCCCCTCTCCCCTGTTCCCCCTCTCCCCTGCTCCCCCGCTCCCCTGCTCCCCTG
>NZ_JAIHOM010000051.1 GCF_026130165.1 Spirulina subsalsa FACHB-351
ACGGTAGGGCATACCGGAACTCACGCTTGGGGAGAGATTCCCTCTGGCTTGGTTGGATACGTCCTGCCAAGTTAAGGAAACTCGTTGAACCAAGAATCCCTCGCTTTTAGCGATGGGAGTGTCAACTGGTGTACAACCTTTAACTGGAGATCAAGGTTTAAACACCATTAAAGACCTCAGTTCAGATGATTACCTAGGACTCACAGGATTAGGCTTAGAACTAGCCAATGAGTTTAGTTTTTGGGCAAACGCCATTTATCACGACATCACGGGAGACGCATAATTTTGTGCCGTTATCCAATAACAGAACAGTCAGCAGAGTAACCCCTTAACTATTAACTGCTGATCAATTTGTAATCCTTTAAACAGGAGAAAAAATAATGGTTTTTAATCGTCCTAACCGTCCAAATAAGCCGTCTCAAGCAATCAAGAAACCTACTCAAAGCGCCCCCAAAAAAGTCATAACAACTGGGGGAAATCAGGGGGGGAACAACTCTAATAATCCTCCTCCTCCCTCACCTTGGCTCGATCCGAATAATGAACCCAGTCCCCACGAAACCGCCAGTTTTGTCGAATACTTGCGCTGGATGCGTGAACCGGATCGAGATAACTATAAAGACGGCACAAAAGTCCAAATGTTAAACATGGCGACAGAACGGGCAAACTATCGCCAACGCCTCACCACTTTAGTTAAACGAACCGAACTGATTGCCGGAAAAAATAATACCTTTCAAGTCAAATGTCCTTGGCGGATTCGAGTCGGAGGTCATCGCGGCCCCGAAAGTATTTTACTCCCGGCTTTTGATGCCTTGGGAATGCCTTATCTTCCCTCCAGTACCCTGCGAGGAGCAGCCAGAAATCAGGCAATTCGAGAGTTAATAGCTGAGAAAAAGTTAGACTGGAAAGCTGCCCAAAATCATCCCGAAATTGCTAAATATTTCGGTTCTCTGGAAGCACAAGATAAAGATAAAGCGGGAAAAGTTATCTTTCTAGACGCTTATCCTCTGCCGAGTCAAGGGGGAGGTTTAGCTATGGATATGGCGAATAATATTTGGAAATGGGAGGATAATTCACCGGGTTATAGTCCTAATCCGAATCCCTTTTTATCCTTGAAAGAACCAACCTTTGTGATTGGCTTAAAGTTGGGAACTCTGAGCAATGATCCTAAAGTATTAGATAAGGTTAAAAATTGGCTGATTAAGGGGTTACAAGCGGGGATTGGTTCACAAATTAATACAGGTTATGGACTGTTACTAAAAGCGGGAGCAGGACAACCAAAACAAAAACAAGAATTTTTGCGGGTCGAATTTGCCTTAGAAGGGCAATTAATTCACGGTCATCAACGCTTTACTCAATGGCAATTTAATGACCGTCGTCAGGAATGGCAAATGCGGGGACAACCTCAAGCAGAAGTGCGTCCGACAGCGTTTAAATCTATGTTACGTTATTGGTTTCGTGCCTTTGCTTTAGGGGTATTAGAACCTAGTCGAGTGCAAACGTTAGAATCTGAATTATTTGGTGGAATTAATCCCACTAAACAATATGGCTATTTACAGGTCAATATTCTAGATGGCAGAATTGCCCAAAAAGAACCACGTCCTAATTATCAAGGAAAAAATGATCCTTGTGGGGAACAACAGGGAACGTTAGTGTTATCTTTTTCTCCTGCTGCTCGAACAGAGCAAGCACAAAACTTAAAAACTTTGTTTACTGCTCTC
This sequence comes from Spirulina subsalsa FACHB-351, assembly GCF_026130165.1. Taxonomy (GTDB): domain Bacteria; phylum Cyanobacteriota; class Cyanobacteriia; order Cyanobacteriales; family Spirulinaceae; genus Spirulina_A; species Spirulina_A subsalsa_A. The sequence goes on from NZ_JAIHOM010000051.1 coordinate 1,719, forward strand.
ACTTGGTTAATGTTTAATTTAGGGGGAATTGGTCAAGGGGCAAGACGACCTTGTTATTCTCGTAAAACACGGGAAAATGCGCCTTGGTTTCGGGGTTCAACCTTCTATATTGAGGAGGAAGATAACAAATTGTGGGTTGCTCCTGAACAAATTTCTGCCTTTAAAACTCAATTTCAAGGGCAACTCAAGGAGTTTTATCGGAGTTTGGGAGCATTGGTGTCTCAACAGTTAAATTACAATCGTCGTAGAAATGACTTCCCGGTGAGTCAACAGAATTGGACGGATGCGGTAGATGCGAACTGTGAAATTATCATCTGTAATGGCAAAGATAAGAATGATAAACCCTATGCGTTAAGTATTCTACACAGTCCCCAGTTGAAAATTCAACAGGGTCCCCGACAGGATTATGATGGCAACTTGTGCGGGAAAGTAGCAGGAGGGGTGAAACCTTCTCCGGTGTGGATTGCAGATTTAGGGGATTATCAAGTGGTGACGGTGTTTGGGGCGAATCAAAATCCGCGTAGACAGTATTTGGAGGAGTTGAAGAGACAAACCTCGGCTCAAAATTATGTTAAGGTGTTTCCTCTTCCCTAGTTATTGATGGTTAACTGTTTACTGTTGACTGAATTGTTGGGTTGCGCTTTCGCTTCACCCAACCTACAGATCGTGAAACAATTAACAATTAACAATTATCAATTGTTTTGTTGGGTTGCGCTTTCGCTTCACCCAACCTACAGATCGTGAAACAATTATCAATTATCAATTATCAATTATCAATTGTTTTGTTGGGTTGCGCTTTCGCTTCACCCAACCTACAGATCGTGAAACAATTATCAATTATCAATTATCAATTGTTTTGTTGGGTTGCGCTTTCGCTTCACCCAACCTACAAATCACTTGTTTCCTGTTCATCGGCCAGTGCCAATCAACTCCTCGGGTTCCTCTTTATCTTGACCCATCGGAACTAATGTTCCCTCACTGCCTAACGCTTCACGGGAAGGCGCAGAGGAGAAGGCGGAGGCTTTAGCATATAAATTCGGAACGGGCAGGGGAACGGCGTTAATCGCCCCGCCGATAATGGGCATTTCTGCCTCTGTCATTTCATCCAACATGGCCCCTAAAATCTTGGCCTGACTCACCCCGACACAAGTGACTAAAATCATGCCGTCGGTTTGGGGTTGTAACAATAGGGCGTCATTACAGGTGGTTAAGGCTGGACTATCGACAATGACTAAATCAAAGCGCTGGCGGGCATCTTCTAAGAGACTCTTTAACTCGCTGGATTCAACAATGGCCGCGGCTTTCCGTTGGGGTCCGGCACTGGGGGAGATGTAGAGATTCATCACGTCCGGCACCAAGCGCACGGAGTCGTTACGGGAGCCATAATAGGAGAGGGGTTCGGCCTGGGCATCATGGTCTACAGCTAATTTAACGGCTTGGGCATTGGAAGGCGATCGCAAATCTCCTTCCACTAACAGAGTCCGCTTGCCAGCGTGAGCGGAGGCAATGGCCAAATTATAGGCCACTACGCTTTTCCCTTCTCCCTCACTCACGCTGGTTACTAAAATAACCTTGGTCGATTTGGGAGACAAGCGACGGATATTGCTGCGGAACAATTCATACAGATCCAAGTAAGGGGCATTCACTCCCAACAATAGGGGCAATTCTCCCCCGCTCCCCTCGACTAAAAAGGGCAATTCCCCTAACACAGCCACATCTCGTTCTGAGAGAATATCTTGTAATTCCTTCGCGGTGTAGACTTTGGGATCTAAGAAGGACATCCCCAAAATAACCACTGCGCCAGCCACTAGGGCCCCAATATAACCCGCCGCGATAATGACCACGGGATGAGGGGGACTCGAATCAAGCTCTTCTACTTTCTCCAAGCGGGGGGGAAGGGCTAGGCTCAGACTACTGATGGTTTCTGCTTCGGCGGATTGGGCATCTACGAGGGCCCCTTGCATGGTGTCGTGGAATTGCTTGCGAATGGCGACTTGTTGCTGGAGTCGGGCTTGTTCTAACTGTTTGGTGGGGAAGCGCTCATAGGCGAGGCGTAGTTCTTCTTCCGTGTGGCGCACTGTGCGGATTTGTTGCTCAATGGCTTCTTTTTGGGTTCGTAACTGTCCGATTTGGGCGGCTAACTGTTGACGGGTGGGGTCCAAGCTGCTGCTTCTGCGAATTTCCCTCGGCCGGGCATCAAATACATTGTCACTGCCAATCACTTCATCGGCGCGCTCGGTCAGGAGTTCATTGTAGGCGGCTAGTTGTTTGTTCAGTTCCCGCATGGTGGGGTGTTCGGGACGCAAATCATTGGCTAACATTTGCATCTGGGTTTCCGCTTGTAAAATCTGAGTGCGTAAACTGGCAATAATGGGGTCTGCACTGAGGGCTGACGCGACAAAGGCCTCTTCTGGGGTGAGGGATAACTGGGTGGATAAACTTTGAATTTGAGCGTTTACGGTGTCGAGTTGTAGCCGTAATTCGCGCTGCTGTTGTTGGCCGGCACTGATGGCCATGAATAGGGTTCCATCTTGGGCGGCGACTAAGCCTGTGGCTTCTCGGGTCATGAAGCGATAGAATTCTTGTTCGGCTTCGGCGAGATCGGCTTTGGCTTCTTCAACTCGTTTTTCGAGGGCTTCAATTTGCGATCGCAAGCGGGATGTATTCAACATCCGACTATGTTCAATCATTTTCTCCATCAGCACTTCTAGCGTCCGTGCGGCCCGTTCTTCGTTGGTGTCTACATATTCCAGGCGAATTAAGGGGGGTTCGCCTTCTTTGGGCAATTGCAGATTAATGCGCTTGATGGATTCGACGGGGTTGGGCAAATCGACGGTTTCCACCAGTCCTTGTAAGACGGGTTCGGAGAGTAAGGTCGGTCGATCTAAGGCTCTGCCCTGTTCTTGCAGCACTTTCCCGGTTTCTGTCGCTGTGGGTGGAGGACTACTAAAGGCTAATTGACCAATGGCTTTGTAGCGAGTGGGGGGAGGGGCTGGCGGCGGTAGCATGGCCACAACACTGGCCCCTCCTGCCACAATAATGGAGACTGCCAATCCAATCCATTTATTTTTGCCGAGGCTTACTAAAAAACGTTTAACAAGGGGTGAAGACATGGGAAAAGCCCAGAACTAGCACTGCTTCCAATATAACAGCCTTTTCCTTTTTTCCGCCGAACGGGTTCTAGGCGGGTCAACGTTGAACTAAAACAAAAACCGCGATCGCTAAGACAAAATAACCGAAGCCCTTTTGTAGCTTTTTCCCGTCAATGTACTGGGTTAAGGAAGCCCCTCCCCAAGTCCCCACACTGGCGGCTAAGGTAAAGGAGAACATTAAGCCCCAATCTACCGTTACTTGGTCAATATAGCCCAGAAAACCCGTCGCTGATTTAAAGGTGATAATCAATAAAGAGGTGCCGATGGCCTCTTTCATCGGAATTCCCCCTAATAACACTAAGGCCGGAATAATCAAGAATCCTCCCCCTACTCCCACAAATCCCGTCAGAATCCCCACTGCCAGGCCTTCTATGGGAATGGCTAACCATTTGGGATAGGTGGGGTGTTTTTCTTCTGTTGAGGTGGGGGTTTTGTTCTCTTGTTTGCGAATCATTAACACACTGGCCAGCACCATCACCACCCCAAAGGCAATGAGTTGTATGGTGTCTGTAATCCAAGGCAGGGTCGTTAAACGTGCGCCTAAAAATGAGCCGACCATGGCGGCTGGGGTAAACATCACAACGGTTTTCAAGTTCACGTTGCCCTGAAACCAGTGGGGAATCGCCCCAATGCAACTCACTATCCCCACAATAAACAAGCTCATGGCGATCGCCTCTTTGGACCCAATCCCCATCACATACACCAAAATCGGCACCGCTAGGATCGACCCTCCCCCACCAATTAAACCTAAACTAATCCCAATGGCTACCGCCAACAAATGTCCCACAATTGTGATCAGCATTTTCTTCCTGTTTTCTTATTACTGAACTATTATATAGTGGATCAATCAGATGCAGTGAACCTGTTCAGACCATTGGTTCAGATTCCCTCTCCGTTGTACTGCATCAGAACAGAGAAGTTGAAATTTGATCCCCGCAACCTCCAATTGCAATAGTAGAATGAGGCAGGAAGAGAAAATAGGGGTGGAGGTTAGAACATTGGACGAACTGAGGGATGTGTTAGAGCTGGCAACGGATGAAGAACTGCAACAACTCACCTATTTGTTATTTTGCCGTCGTTTGAATCCCCTAGACTACATCCAGACACCGGATGTAATGGAAGTACAGAGTCGCGATCGCCACTCACAGATTGAACTGTTAGATCAACGGTTTCGTTACCTAGCGGCCGATGGCTTCACCGTATTACGGGGAGAAAGTGACAAAATTAGCTACCGACATATTTTGATCCAAGTTTGTCGTTACCTCAAAATTCCCTACTCCCAGTCCATGAGTACAGTAGACCTAGAAGCTGAAATCTTTCTCAACCTGATTACCAAAGCTTGGGATCGTTTACCCTCCCAAGACCAAGAATCCTTAACCCTACGCATCCAAAAATCCCTACAAGCGTCGAAATATCGGGAACCCCTACCTGCCCAAATCCAACATAACCCCATTCATTTCCTGCTCAAAGGGGGCAGCGTCTTAGCGGTGAGTTCCGTACTGCGTTCCTTCCTGCTACAACAGATTGCCCGACAGTTTGCCCTGCACTTTGCCACCTACCAAACCGCCCGCACCGCCCTATTGCGAGGGGGAACCGCCGCCGCCACCCAGATTCAGAACCATTTTGCCCTCCAAACCGCCCGTCAAGGAATGGCCCTAACCGCCGCCCGTCATGGAGCCGTGCGGACGGTCTTTGCCTTTATGGGGCCCGTCCTGTGGGCGGCCTTTTTTGCTGATTTGGGTTGGCGTGCGATCGCCACCAACTACGGCCGCGTCATTCCCACCGTCTTTGCTCTAGCCCAAATCCGTCTCACCCGGGGCGATTCTTGGGGAACAGTCACCGTTTAAACCCAAAAACCTATCTTAGGCCAGATGATTGTCAATTCCCCCTGATCTTCCTGATCGGAATGCTCATTCCAGCAAAAAAGAGGGGGGGTTTTGTTGCTATCATCAAATAGATGATCGTGCTTACCCGTGCTGAATCTCATTGACAGCATAGTGAGCCATACACACTGAGGACTCCCGGTTATCTCCCTAGGGGGCATAACCATGAGATGAACAAGCGATTAATGGAAGAGGGGAAAAAGAGGAAATGCCATCCGCCAAAAAACAAAAAATGCTGCACCTGATTAAATCTAAAAAGCAAGATCCCGCAACGGAAGCATCTGCGGGGGAAACCACCCTAGAAGTGACCCCCCCAACACCTGCGACCGAAGCAGCAAAAGCCACTCCAGAGGCAGCCACTCCAGAGGCAGCCACTCCAGAGGCAAAAAGTCCCGCGTTAGAGAAAAAACCAATCCCCCCAGCCCCAGAAAAATCCAAGGCTGAAGAGGCTGCACCTACTCCCCCAGAAAGCCACAAAACTCCCGCCGAAACCAAACACACTCAAGAAGACGAAGCTGGGGAAAATTCAATCTTTTTCCAAGCGATTGGAACACTTTATGGCATAGTCACTCCTCATCCAGAAGGAGGATTTGCCATTACGGTTGGTTCTAACGAGTATCGTTTATATTTCCCTTCTAAGTTTCGCTATGTTGGCTTTCTGAAACAACGGGAAAATTACCCAGACACCCCGTTATATTTACGGGTTTATCCCAAATGCCAACTTATTCCCCGACAACCCCCTAGAATTTATTTTCAAGTGTTTGCTTGGAACACGGAAAATGAGTGGCAACAAGAGCCGAATCAGTTTATTTTAAGCGGAATTTGGCAATTTATCCCCCAGAATCGTTCTCCGGTAATTTCAATTTATCGCAACCGACAAGCCAGCGACCCAACGGAGAAGTTTAAAGCCTCCCATATTCCCGTTTTAATGCGTCGAGAAGGCGAAGTTCAACCCTTTAAATTTAATCCTAAAACGCCGAAAGATAAACTGCCTAAACGTTGGTTTATTCAAGGGATTTTTAAATTTCTTCCCAATCGTAATAGTTTCGGTTGGTCGGAAGACATTTCAGAGCCAACGGATGCTATTCCCCGGTACAAAAAACCCGTCAAAGCACCAGGAACGAATACCAAGCCCCCGGCGAAAGACAAACCCCGTTCTAGTTCTTTTAACTCTGAAAAACCCATGAGAAAAGCAGGTCAACGACCGATTAAACCCACCAAGAAAGCAGAATAAAAAACAGGGGGTTAGGATAGAAGCAGGTGTAGGGTGTGTCAGATCCTAAACAAACTCGAATCAGACTCAGAGTTACAGCCCTTTCTGTCATCAGGCCATAGGCCCTGAATGTCCCTCTCCCAAGATGGGAGAGGGGTTTAGGGTAAACTTCTGAACCAGCTATAACGGGGAATTGCGTTACAAAATGCCAGCGAGTAAGGACTCATGCTGTTGAATCCACTGGTAAATCTCTAACAAGGTTTGTTGAGCCGAATAAGCAGGTTTCCAGCCCGTTTTTTCTTGGATTTTGCGCGCATCTGTAATAAATAGGGGAACATCTCCCTCCCGTTCTGCTAAAACTCCTTCAATGGGAATCTGATGCCCTGTAATGTCTGCACAAATTTGGGTAGTTTCTAATAGAGAAAGACTCACTGCTAGCCCTCCTCCTACATTTAAAACATCTCCATCAAGTTGATCAAAATGTTCTAGTTGGTACTGCACTAAATTAAATAAATCATTGACATGGAGTAAGTCCCGCACTTGTTTCCCGGTTCCACCATAGCCAATATAGCGCAGAGATTTTTTAAAGTAGTGAGCGGCCATCCAAAACGTAAAAACTCCTTGGTCTACCTTGCCCATTTGCCAAGGGCCGGTAATCACCCCACAACGGTTAATAATGGCTTTTAAACCGTAAGCATGGCGATATTCTTCAATGAGTAATTCTGAAGCTAGTTTAGTGGCACCGTACAGAGAACGCGCCCCAGTGAGGGGAAAATCTTCGCTAATCCCTTGGGGAGAAATGCCGGGATAGGGTTGTTCCGATGCTAGTTGAAAGCGGGTTTCAGCTTCCATAAGCTTGAGTTGCTTAATCGGTTCAATGGGATAGACGCGACTGGTGGACAAAAAGAGTAACCGCGCTGACAGTTTGCGCGCCAGTTCTAAGATGTTTATCGTCCCGACAAGGTTGGTTTGTAAGACGTATTGGGGAGAGCTAAATCCCGCTAATACCGAGGGTTCGGCGGAACAATCAATAATGGTATCAACGGATAAGATAGCGGGATCTAAATCAGATTCGCTGCGAATATCTCCGTGAATAAATTCAATATTGGCGGCTTTAAAACGAGGGAGATTTAACTCTGAACCCCGCCGTCTGAGGTTGTCTAAACAGATAATGTGGGCATCAGAATATTGTTGTTTAAGGTTGAGAGCGAGGGAACTCCCGATAAAGCCAGCACCGCCTAGAATTAGAATGTTTTCCATGATAGTTAGGGGAAGGTTAGATGGGTTGATTGGTGTTTAGTTAGCCGTTTTTCGGGAGTTGACTGGAGATTTGGCGACGGGGTTTTTACTCCGGTGATAGTCTCCTCCGGCTAATTTTTGCTCTAAGAAAATGGAGAGAACAATAAAGAGGTAACGACTGCCCATTTCTTTGATTTTGAGTTTAGAAACCCCGGCTTTACGGTTATGCCAAGTAATGGGAACAATGGTGTAGGAATAGCCCCGGACTATGGCTTTTAGGGGCATTTCTACGGTGAGGTTAAAGTGATGGGAAAGTAGGGGAGAAATGCCTTGAATGACTTCTTTTCGGTAGGCTTTAAAGGCGTTGGTGGTGTCGTTGTAGTCGAGTCCAAAGAGAACTTTAACAAACCAGTTGGCTAAACGGTTGATCAGGAGTTTGTGGGTGGGATAGTCTACAATTTTGCTGCCTTGGATGAAGCGAGATCCGAATACGCACTCATAGCCTGCTTGGAGTTGTTCGTAGTAGTCTACAATGTTATCAGGACTATCTGAACTGTCCCCCATGTAGATAATAACGGCATCGCCTTGAAAGTTTTCGACTCCACAACGGACGGCAAAACCAAAACCGTTGGGGTAATAGTTGTTAATGTAACGAACGCGGGGGTTTTCTTGGTGCAGTTGTTGCAGGATTTGTTCTGTGCGATCGCGACTGTTATCATTGACCACTAGAATCTCATAGTTTAAGTCCGCTTCCTCTAAGCGTTGGCTGAGTTTGTGGACGGTGGGACTAATACTCCCCTCCTCGTTATAAGCGGGAATCACGATGGAGAGGAGATCGACGGGGGGGAGGGAGTCAGGACGTTCTGCCCGGGGCCCGGAGGCAACGAGGGAGGGGGCTAGGGCTTCGGGATAGTGGAAGTGCGATCGCCTTACTTCCGGGAGAATGCGATCGCTCACCAAATAATTCAAAATTCCCCCAAAAATTACCCCAACAAGAGTATTTACTCCATAATGCACCCCCCAAGCGTTCAACAGGGGAAAAATCACCAAAATTCGCCCCAATAAAGCCGCCCCATGAGAGACATGGTAGAGGGGGATTTGTTTAAGTAAAACATCCTGTATCTGCCAATTGCCCCCCGACCAAACCAACAAACGATAAGCCAAAAAACCAAACAGTAACGATAATTCTACAGCCACGAGATTAGCGAGATTAGTCGGCCATTGCACCTGTTCAATCAAAATGGAAATTAAGACCAAATTAAAGGCAGTGGTTAAACTGGCTGCACCCAAAAACCTTAAGCGACCATTAGCTGGAGATGACATAATTTCCCTAACTTTTGTTTTTATTCAACAATTAAAACATCATAGGGTTGATGAGCAATACTTTTAAATTCACGACCGAAAACAGGTAATCTTGGATAATCGGGGAGTTCCTCCGGCAGATGCCACGCTTGTTTCCGCGAGAGAATCCACACCATCCCCGGTGGTTTGTCAGCAACAGTCTGGGGGAAAAACCAGATATGCCCCCCAGAATACTCCCACGCAACAGACCCTTCAGGCAGATTATAGTCAAAGACGACTCTAGCCGCAACTGCATCTACACTATAGGTCATATTAGGATGAGTCCTTACAAAGTCTTGGGCTATTTTAACACTAGGTTGGATGGTTCGATCTTGGAAAAATAAAGCCAAAAAGGTTGGACTATAGTTAATCAAAACAATTGCAACGGCTAAGGATGTTATTAAGACTCTAATCTTTTTCGGAATATTTAATTTAGACAAAATAATGATGACACAGACCCAACATAAAAAGTTAAAGTTAGTCGTTAAAACATTAGAGTAAACGATTAGCATGGTGACTAGAGATATATTGCTAATCAACAAAAACCAAGGTAAAAATATTGGTTGTTTTTTGCGCTGTTTTATGACCCAAATTTGTAAGGCAATTAACAGGATATATAAAGTTCCGTAAATTACAGAATTTGAGCCAATGCGCATCTGATTCCAAATAGCTGGAATTACATTATTTAAAGGTTGGCGACGCAGGGAAGCACACCAAGATAAATCATCTAAAAAACGAGTCAGTTCAAAGTTAACACTGAGTAAGAATAAGCTAAAGGTAAAAATAACAGCTAATACCCAAGTTACACTAAGCAAAGTAATAGTTCTTTTTAACTGGGTAGGTTGTTGCCGTTTAACCTGCACAGTTTGCTCAATAACTAAGGCAATTCCAAAAGGAATGGCTAGCACCATATTAACAGGCAACGTTAGAATACTAGAACCCAAAAAGGTAAACCCAGCAAAATAGCTTAGAGGTTTTTTATGGGTTAATAACCATAATCCCATAGTAAAAAAAATCATGGCTAGACCATCCTGACGTAAGCCAAAATTAAACATGAATAGACCATAACAGAGGGTGATAGCCAAAGAAGTAAAAACCGGAAACTTAAATTTTTTTAAAAGTAGACTTAAAAAGACACTGAAGAGAAAAAAGCAAAAAACTTGAAAGGCTAAAATACTACTACTGCTTACCCCAAATAGCTTAAGCCAAAATCCCAAAACATAGGAATGAAAGGGAGGCTGGACATAAAAGCGGTCAATTGTTCTATCTGACCAAAGAGATAATAAAGGATTAACAAAATCTCCTTTCTCCGCTAAGTTTATCGCTGCTCCAATAAAAAATAAATCATCATCATGAGGAACGGGAAACCAGAGACTATAAAAAATGAGCCAAAATAGGGGAATGGAACTAAACGCTAGAAAAGTAAAGTTTTTCCCCTTGGACTCAAAAAAATTGACTGATAGAGATTTTGGTCTGTTCATGAAAGTAGATCCTGATGTAATTTAATACTGATACAACTCGCTCAACGTCCAAAATTTAAGGAATGAGCAGAATTTTGTGAGGTTGACTAGCAATACTTTTAAAACGATGACCAAGTAATTTTAATCGAGGATAATCTGGTAACTCAGCAACGTGCCATGCTTGCCGACGGGAAAGAATCCAGACTGCATTTTCAGCTTTCTCTGTCAGAGAAGTTGGAGGCCCCATTGCTGGTTCTCCTGAGAACTCCCAACTGACTGATTCTGCGGGTAAATTGTAGTCGAAAATATAACGAGCAGCAATCCCATCAATAAAATAGGTTTTCTCCGGGTTATTGGTGACATAATCTAGTATTTCAGCAATCTTTTCTGGGGGATCTGGACTGTGGTCTACAAAAACTAGGTTTAAGATAGCTGGGCTGTAGTTAATTAATACAAGAACCGACGCAATTACAGCGAGTGTTCTTTGGTGAATTGCTTTAATTGACAATTTATCTAGAGTTAAAATAACAATAACCCAAATGACAAAGTTAACATTAGAGCCTAGGGTATTAGCATAGGTAATCAGTCCTAAGATTATGGATAGGATCAGACTGAGTATAATAAAAAATAAAGATTTGGGGGTTGTTTTGTGTTTGACCCATAATAATGCTCCTAGGAAAAGACTAAAAAGGTAGAGTAATCCATAAGTAATTTCTCCGTACCCTACAGTGACAATAAAAATCAGGTTAGGAATCATACGGGAGACGGGGGAACGTCTGAGTTGGGAGTGCCAACTGAGATCGGCAAAAAAACGAGTGAGTTCAAAGTTAATACTGAGTAAAAATAGGAGAAAAACTATAACGATTGCACTCAGCAGCATCAACAGTCTTGGAGTGATATACTGCCCCATTGAGCTTGAATCTTTTTTGTGGCGTACAAAGTTACGGATTAGGATACCCCAAGCTAAAGGGGTGGCATAGGCAATATTAACGGGAGAAGAGAGGACGGAAAGGCCTAAAATTGTAAAACCAATTAGGTAATAAACCAGATGATCGGTTAACAGATAATATAATCCAGCCATCAATAAAGCGGTGGCAAAGGCATCTTGTCGTAGGCCTCCGATTAGTAACCATAAACCAGCACAGACGATAATAGCCCAAGAAGCTAAAGGGGAAAATTTTAACTTTCTTAGGGTTAAAGCTAGGAAAGTTGAAAAGCTGCTATAACAGAAGAACTGGAACAGGAGAAAGCTGCGAGTTGTGATGCCAAAAATGTTTAACCATGGGGCAAGAGCGTAGGAATAAAAGGGGGGTTGAACATAAAATCGGTCAATGGTTTGTTCAGCCCATTGGGCAAGAAATGGGTTGACAAAGTTTCCGGTTTCTGCAAGGTTAATCCCTGCCCCAATAAAGAAGAGATCGTCATCGCCGGGCAAGGGATAACCTAGGGCATATAGAGACAACCAAAACAGAATAATTGGAGTTAAAACAGTAAAGCTAAAGGTTTTCAAAAAGGGAAGTTTAAGATGAGTTAATATCATTGAGCTTTGAAAGATTAAGGAAGGATTAAGGATGGAAAAGAGGGACTATGATTCTGGCTTGTTTGGGTAAACTGGGATCTTAATATCAACGATGGGCATGATAGGGCGGGCATAATGGGATGAGTATAGTAGCAGGGGTATGACTTGGATTGAGTGCAGGAAAAGCTCTCTTGCTCTGGGGATCTGGACAGTACCACATTATTCAGGATCACATGATTGACGTAATCCTGTGCTAATTGCCAATTATGTGGGGAGCATTCCCGCACCATATTTCTGGTCATGGCAGCGACCAAATATCCAATAATTTGACATCATTGATTGTGGCATATACGATCGACGAGGGTATCTAGCCAGAGTGTTATCCCCCAACATCCAGTTAATTCTATATTAGTTGCTTTGTTTGGACAATGTACTCCTACTTTAACGATTATTTAACAACAATTATTAGGTCTATCTGCTATGCTATGTTAGACCATAAGGCTGTAGGCATCGCCCCTGATTTGCTGCAACACAAAGAAAAAGTCCTATCTTTTGTTTTAGCTCAATATCAAAGAATGCCAGACTTCCTAAAGTTGCCCTTTGGGATACTAACCTTCTGCTTTAATTTTTGGGGATTAGTAACAGGGGGGCGTTTTTTTATCTATCTGTCAGCCTCTCAGCAAAAAAAACAAATTCAGGCTTGGCAGAGTTCCTCATTGAAAATCAGTCGTGATTTTATTAAGTTCTACGAAAGTTTAGTCATCTTTAGTGGGTGTTCCTATGTCTAACTCACCTCTCACCTGTCAAGTGGCGGTCATTGGTTCAGGTCCAGGAGGAGCGATAACAGCTTGTCTTCTTGCTGAAGCCGGTCGCGACGTTCTCCTGATTGAAGAAGGTCGTAACCTCCCGTTAGAATCCTGTCCTCCCTTTTCACATACAGAACTTGAACAAAAATATCGTTCTGGTGGTGTGACTGTCGCTTTTGGCTCACCGAAAATTCAATATGTTGAAGGGTGTTGTGTAGGAGGGGGCAGTGAAATTAATAGTGGTTTGTATCACCGTACTCCCCCAGACCTACTACAACAGTGGCAAAGGGATTTTAAAGTGATTGGTCTTCTAGAGCAAGATTTACTTCCCCATTTTCAAGCTTGTGAAACAGCTTTAAGTGTCGGGTACTGTCCAGGAGAACTTCCCCTAGCCTCCCTTAAATTGCACCAAGGCGCCCAAAGCTTGGGGTGGGAATCCAGAGAAATCCCACGCTGGTTTCGTTATGACAAGAGTCCTTCTGGAGAACTGAATCAAGGCACTCGACAGTCTATGACTAAAACCTTTATCCCTAGAGCTTTAGCTGCCGGATGTCAACTGCAAGCCCAAACTTCGGTCAAATCCCTACATCCAGAGAATGGGGGCAAGCGTTGGCGAATTCGGGCTGTTAGCCAAGGAAAGGCCGTCGATATTATGGCTGAAACCGTCTTTGTTTGTTGTGGTGCCATTCAAACCCCTGCCCTATTACATCGTAGTGGAATTAAGCACAATATTGGGAAATCTTTGGCGATGCACCCCACCGTTAAAGTCGTTGCTCAATTCCCAGAAGTGGTAAATCCTCCCCATGTGGGAGTTCCCATGCACCAAGTTAAAGAATTTGCCCCCAAAATCAGTTTTGGCTGTTCAATTAGTTCCTTTCCTTATCTCAGTCTGGCCTTGAGCGATCATCAAGTGGCCTTGAATCATGTTCATACCCATTGGTCACAGATGGCCATTTATTACGCCATGATTACAGGAGGACAGGGGAAGATCACAATTCTCCCCGGATTCCGAGATCCATTGGTACAGTATCATCTCACCCCCAATGATCTCAAAGCCTTGGCAACAGCTTTACAAAAACTCTGTTATTTATTATTAACCGCAGGAGCAGAAATTCTCTATCCCAGTATTAGTGGGAGTCCTCCCTTAACCTGTTTCGACGATTTGAACCAACTGCCTCAAAGTCTGCCACGAGATCGGAGTAATTTAATGACTGTTCATCTTTTTTCCTCCTGTCCAATGGGTGAGGATGAACAACGCTGTGCAACCAATTCGTTTGGACAAGTCTATGGATTGAAGAATCTATATATTGCTGATGCTAGTTTGCTCTGTACTGCCCCAGGGGTTAACCCCCAAGGTTCAATTATGGCCATTGCACACCGCAACGCTTTACACTTCTTAGGAAAACTGTAACCTAATCTCTCAAATGAATTTCCCGACCCGTCTTATTTTAGTTACAGGTGCAGATGGATGGTTAGGTATCAATCTAATCAAAGCACTTACTCAGGGTCTACCTGACTGTAAATCTCTCGCTCAACCTGACCCTAATCTGAAAATTCGTTGTCTTTTGCTCCCGGGTCATGATCCCAAACCCCTTACTCAACTTTCTCCCAATGTAGAAATCATCTATGGCAACCTATGTAACCCTCATGATTGTGAGAAATTTTGCCATGATGCAACGGGAGCTATTCTGTTTCATACGGCCGGAATCATTCATCCTCAGCGTGTTCGTCAGTTTTACGCAATCAACGTCCAAGGATCTCAGAACTTACTCAATGCTGCGATCGCCACAAGGATTAAACGGGCTGTTGTCGTGTCCTCTAATTCGCCCTGTGGCTGCAATCCCCACATCAATCATTACTTTGATGAAAGTTCTTTGTATAACCCCTACATGAACTATGGACGTTCTAAAATGCAGATGGAACTGCTCGTTAAAGCGGTTCAGGAATCAACCCCTCTAGAAACGGTTATTATTCGTCCACCTTGGTTTTATGGTCCCCATCAACCCCCCCGTCAAAATCTCTTTTTTAAAATGATTCGCGACGGAAAAGGACCCTTGGTTGGCAGTGGGAAAAATCTGCGCTCAATGGCTTATGTTGATAATATTTGTCAGGGTCTAATCTTAGCGGCAACCTCGAAAAAAGCCAATGGTCAAACCTATTGGATTGCTGACGAACATCCCTATAGTATGGAAGAAATTATTAATACTGTTGAGCAACTTTTAGCAACCGAATTTAGCCAAAAATGTCAATATAAACGGCTCAAGTTGCCTAATTATGTAAGCGAAATAGCACTGCTTCTTGATCAAATTATTCAATCTCTGGGGTTGTATCACCCAAAGATTCACGTTTTGTCAGAAATGAATAAAAATATTGCCTGTTCAGTTGACAAAGCAAGGAGAGAACTAGGCTACTCTCCAAATATTGATCTAGAAGAGGGAATGAGACGTAGTTTAGCTTGGATTTTTAACAATCAGGGTACATTATAAATGACTTTGGATAATCATGAAAAGTCAAGTTTTAAGTAAAATTGATTATTCTCTCATGTTAGCATTAGGAATTTCGCTGTTACTCAGAATTCCTACTTTTTTAGTTCCTTCTTGGAGTGTTGATGAAGGCTTTATAGCAGCTAATGCCACTCTGATTTTAGAGGGTGGGGTGTTATATCGAGATGCCGTAGATCACCGTGCGCCATTACTAACCTATTTGTATAGTCTTATTTTTGCCTTGTTTGGTAACTATAATACAGTAGCAATTTATATGGCATTGATGCTGGTTATCGTTACCATACTTATTCTGCTATACAAAACTTCTCAACTCTTTTTAAATCGAGTTGGAGTGAAATGTTGTATTTTCTTATTTGCCAGTTTGTCAACAACATTTACTGAATTATCTTCTGATCTCTATCCTTTTAATACAGAGTGGTTGATGGTGGCTTTATCCCTAGCTGGGAGTTACTGCTTACTTAAAGGGCTGAAACCTAAGCAATATTTTAACTATAAGCTAGGGCTGGTGAGTGGTGTATTTTTCGGACTATCACTGATGACCAAGCAAGTCGCATTATTAGATTTACTAACCAGTCTATGTTTTGTCTTAGCTGTGCCAATTTTAAATAAAAACTTTAGTCGCTTACCTATCCTTAAAAGTTTAACCTATGCTCTTTGCATCATCATCGGTTCTAGTTTAGTTCTGGTCTTGTTCTGGTCTTTCTTCGCTTTTAATGGGGCTTTCAATGAGTTCTGGTTTTATGTTTTTACTTACAACAAAAACTATTATGCAATACATAGTGTTACGCCCACAAGACTCCTAGGAGCGATAACTATATCTCTTGATAAATTCCTGAGTGACTATGGGTTTTACTTTTTAACTTTTACTGCCTGTGTTCTAATTATTTTTTCACAACTAGGTAAGATAAAGTTACATAATTCTGGTGCAAATAATTTCCCAGTTTATTGGTTAATGATGCTAGTAAGCTCCTTCATTGCTGTAACATCACCTTTGCGTTTTTTTGATCATTACTATATCCAAATGATTCCGTCTTTATGTTTGCTTTCTGCGTTGACAATGGAAAGTATTTATGACACTTTTAAAAATATTCAGCCCTGCAATACCGTACAAAAAAAGTTAATCTCAATTTATACTGTTGGGTTTATTGTCGGCTTACAAGGTATCCCTCTTTTAATGAACATCAGTCATAGTTTGGCAGGGATAAAATTTTGGAAACAAGTTCACCTGAGTCCAGAATCTTCACGCTCTCGCTTGATTTCTTTTATCCAACAAAATAGTTCTAAGCAGGACAGAATATTTGTTTGGGGCTTTGCTTCCGATATTTATTTAATGAGTCAAAGGATTCCGGGATCTCGGTTCACTTACTGCACCTTTGTAACGGGTGCGATTCCGGGTAAAAATGATTGGGATCTGAATACAGACCAATGGATAGTACCCGGTTCAATGAATCTTTTAATTGACGATCTGACGGAGACAAAACCCCGATTAATCATTGATACATCACCCGGAGATATAATGCGTTGGGGTAGATACCCTATAGAACAATACCCTGAACTTCAGAATATTATTGATAATGGTTATGAACTAGCGGCTGAGGTTAAAGATGTCGATAATTCTAGGGTAATTTATCGAGTTTATAAGCTGATTAACTAACCCTTAAGACGGTCTAAAAAGGTAATTTTTTTTGAACAATGTAACTATGACTCTTTCTAAAAACTGTCTAATTACTGGTGGCTCAGGGTATTTTGGCTCACTTTTATTACAGAAGTTACTCCAAAAAGGGCATAATTGCGCTGTTTTTGATTTAGTAGATGCGGATGATAGACCGCAAAATGTTAGATTTTATCCGGGGGATATTCGTGATTTTCCGAGGGTTTTAGACTGTTGTCAGGGAATGGATATTATTTATCACAACGTAGCTCAAGTCCCCTTAGCTAAAGATAAAAAGCTTTTTAAATCTGTAAATATTCAAGGAACAGAAAACACTTTGCAAGCGGCCTTGCAATCTGGCGTTCAAAAAGTGGTTTACACTTCCTCTAGTGCCATTTTTGGCGTGCCAAAAATAAATCCTGTTACAGAATCTACTTTGCCTCATCCTCAAGAAGCCTATGGCAAAGCTAAATGGGAAGGAGAAAAGTTATGTAACTTGTATATGGAGAAAGGATTGAATATTGCAATTATTCGTCCTCGTACTATTTTGGGACATGGTAGATTAGGGATTTTCCAAATTTTATTTGAATGGATTTATCAGGGATACAATATTCCTGTATTGGGAAAAGGTGATAATTACTATCAGTTTATTCATGCTGATGATTTAGCCAATGCCTGTATTTTAGCGGCCGATCAACTCCCATCAGGAGTTTATAATTGTGGGACGAATCGTTTTGGGACAATGCGTGAAGTTTTGGAGCAGTTATGTTATTATGCTAAAACTGGATCTAAGGTTAAAAGCCTACCGATGACGCCTACGATTTGGGCAATGAATTTAACCAGTGTTTTAGGCATTTCTCCTTTAGGCGGTTATCATTCTTTAATGTATGGTCGTTCTATGTATTTTGATACGACTAAGGTCGAAAGAGAACTGCAATGGAAACCTCAGTATTCTAATCTAGAAATGTTTATAGAAAGTTATGAATGGTACTTAAAAAATCGTGACCTAATACTAAATCATACAGCCGGAAGTCATCATCGCTCTGCTGTTAAACAAGGAATATTAAGGCTCTTAAAATGGATTCTCTAATCACGGTGTATCGTCAATACTGGAAGTTGCTTCGTCCTCATCAATGGACTAAAAATCTAGTCTGTTTTGCGGGAGTTATTTTTGGAGGACAACTGCATAGTCTTATAGCCATCAGGTCTGCTTTTGCAGTGTGCTTAATGTTTATCGCAGCATCTTCTGCGATGTATATATTTAATGATATTCAGGATGTAGAGCGTGACCGTCAACATCCCCGGAAAAGATTTCGACCGATTGCCAGTGGTCAGATTTCTATTGGGGTCGCTTGTGCAATGGCTACGTTTTTAATTTTAGTTAGCTTGTGGGTGGGCTATAGTTTAAATGTTGCAACAGTCATCTGTTTGAGCATTTACATCATTCTCAACTTAGCCTACTCGGTTAAACTGAAACATATTGTGATTGTGGATGTTACCTGTATTGCTTTAGGTTTTGTGTTACGTCTAATGGCTGGAGTTTATGCCATTGACGATACTCCAACGGGATGGATTACTCTTTGTACTTTTTTCCTGTCGCTTTTTTTAGGGTTTTGTAAGAGGCGCTCCGAGTTATATGAATTTGAAAACAATTTTCAAAAGCAGCGCCCTGTTTTACAATTTTATACTATTTCCTATTTGGATGCCTTGGTCAATAATACAGGAATAATGGCTATTATCTCTTATGCTTTATTTACCACGACAACGGATAAGAATCCGTCGTTAGTCATTACGATTCCTTTAGTTAACTATGGTATTATGAAGTATCATCATTTGCTGGTTGCTTGTAAGCTTACTGAAAGTCCTGATAGAGTTTTATTGAAAAATCTTGAGATCCAACTAGCTCTTGTCCTATGGTTAATTCTTTATATTGCGCTAACTTATGCGGATCTCAATATTCTTTAGTCTCAATGGTTTATGCAGGATTTATGAGGAAAAAGCGTATTTTTTTGAGTCAGAATCGGAGAGAGCAAATGACTTAGATTCCATTAAAAAGATACGCTATTATTTTAGCGGTTTTTGATAAGCTATGGTCTTGATACCAACGATGGGCTTGGTGGGCGATCGCATTTCCCCGATTGAAGGATAAGCCCTCTTGTTCTGGGTGGGCGTGCCAGTAGTGCTGCATGGTTGTTAGGTGATCTTCGGGTTGTTGCTGGGGTAAGGTTAACACGGGAATTAGACCATGAGCGCAGTAGGCCGCGAAGATGGTAGACTTGGCAAGGTAGGCTGGGGGGGGTGTGCTTAGAAATCCGGCGATCGCATCCTGCATTAATGCGCTAATTTTCCCTGCATCTAGCACCCCCCACGGTCGCACTGCCACCCCATTAACGAAAGGTAGGGGAAAATCAAGGGGAACGCCAATATCTTCAATTTCGGTGATCTCCAATGCTTGACAAACGCGCTCTAATTGGGCGAAATCCCGCTCATAGGCGAGGGTTCTACTGTTGCGATGACCGAAGACTATCATCCGTCTCCTTCGTTGGTTTAAGGGCGTTAAATCGGGGGGTTCTCCGATGGTGGAGAAGACGGGGAGGGATAAGATGGGGGACTTGAGGGCAGGGTGTAAGGCTTGTAAACGCTGGGCATAGGCTTGTTTACTGGTTAGGGTGCGATCGCTTAGTTGCACCAAACGACGCGCTACCCGTTTTTGCAGGGGAAAGTACCAAAAGGAACTACTCCAAGGGGGGCCATGATCATAGGCATAGAGTTCATGAAAAAAGGTCACTAAATACCCCCCCTGTTGTTGCCAAGTTTTTAAACCTTTTGCCAACCAATTGGGACATCCTCGTTGTGCATAACCATAGCCAGAATATTGGAGTAAAATCTGCGCTGTATCTTCTAACAAAATACCTAGACTTTTAGCTGAACGTTCCGGTACAGCCATGACAGAAAAATCTCCTATTTTGGGCTTTCCATGCCAATTAGGATCTCCCACCACAAAGCGGGTGTTAATGTGCCAGTCTTGCTTTAATTTTTGAGCCAAATAGAGAGAGTAATCTCCTAAACCATCTACTCCCGGAGGTAAGGTCGGCACAACTTGCACTAAGGTTTTCATCCTACTTTACCCTCCCCGAATTTAATCCTCACGACGCATTAACCAAAATTCTTGATCAATATTGCTATAAGAAAGGAATAGATAGCTTAAATCTACGTCAGATTTAAAATGTTGATCTACGCCTGCCATGCCATAAAAAATATGCTGGTAGTCACAGGCTAAGAAAACTAAAATAAATAAAATAGACCACTGATCAAGATCATATTTTTTGGCAATACAATGGGCATAAATTAAGGTAAAAACACTAGCAATAACTGAACAAAGTTTCAGAAAAAATATACCTGATCCTGAAACTGTTACCTCTGCGACTAAAGGAATCAGAACAGAAAGAACGGATGTAAAACCGTGAATGGGAGGTTCTCCCGCGTGATGAGTTAAACCAATTCCCTCAGCCGCACTCATGGCGTGGGTTGTTGTAATTAAGGCATCTTCCCAGGTTCGATCGGTATAAATCCAAAAGGTAAGACGGACGGATATGGCTAAAAAGATCGCAATTGTTAACGCCCAATTTACTTTCAGATAGATTAAGAGATTGTTAAAAAGATCAGGCGATTTAACGGTTTTAAATGAATGTATATTCATAGCAAAAACTCGGTGATGGCTTGAGGTCAAAATAATAATTGATTGTATTGAGTATAATTTAAAACCTCATGGGGTGTATAAATTTTATCTCGTTGTCCTAACTCTTTGCCTAAACTATGATAGCAAGACTCATAGCCCCATTGCCCATCATGTTGAGCTTGAGAGGCAAAACTATCACCCAGTAAGACTAGGGTAGGAATAGAAAAAGCAGCGGCCGCGTGCATCATCATACTAGAATTACACAGGACAAGCTGAGACAGGGCGGTAAGTGCAAAGGTTTCTCGTAAGGTCATTTTCCCCACTAAGTTAATCGTGTTAGGGGCTGATGAACCGATTTTTTGTGCGGCTAGAGTATCTCCTTTTCCTCCAAGTAGGACAATTTTAAGATTATCGCGTTGAGCCAGTTTCTGCACTAATTCAACATAATAATCCAAAGGCCAACATTTGGCTTCTAATCCCGATCCTGCGGCTACAATAACACGCTGTTGGGACTCTTGAGCTACCCCAGCCCATGTTTGTTCTCCCTTGGCTTTTTCCTCGGCGCTTAAAAAGAGTTGGGGGCGACATTCGGGTAAGTCTTGCACTCCTAAAAGTTCGGCAAAGCGCAAGGCAGAACGTCCCACTTGTTCATGCTCATTATATTGGACATATTGCTGCATGACTTGATGTCCTCCGGCATACCCTTTGACTCCCAAACGATAGGGAATTTTAGCCCGAAGTAAGAGGAAAGCCCCCCAATAACTGCCAAAAATATCAATGCCGATGGTAAATTTTTGTTGACCCAGTTGTGCGGTTTCTGGGGAGGTGAAAATGTAGGTCAAGATATCGGTAATTTTTTGTTGAGGAATGACGCGATTAAACCAAGGGGCATTAACTGAGATAATTTCGCTAATGTGGGGATTCTGTTGGACAATTTCTGTCGCCCAGTCTCCTATCCCTAAAACAATTTTTGCTTGAGGAAATTGTTTTTTCAATGCTTCAAATAGGGGAGTAATAATGAGTAAGTCACCTAAATCATTGTTGCGTAAAATAAAAATAGATTCAGGGTCTTTTAAGGCTTGCTCTGGTGGTTGGGGAATAGCTTGTGTTCGCTGATATGACAGCAGGCAAACCGCTAAGATTTTAGCTAAAAGGGTTTGATAAATTAAGCGAATTTTTACTTTAAGGTTGATCATTTCTAATAAATCCTCCTCCAATACCTTGTTTGGGGTCACGGAGTTTAATGTCATCATGGGTTAGAAAAGGGGTACAGGGGAGAGGGGTTGCCCAACATTGATCAGGAGTTGACCAAAATCCGATTTCTCGTTCCGATAAATAGTCTGGGTTCATGGTGGTATATTCGAGATCGTTGACAGTGCGGATAATTAATTGTTCTGGGGGTACGGAGGTTAAGGCAGGAGGGAGAATCCAGTTAAATCCGGCGAAGTAAGTCGGTATCATTCTAATCAGAACAATACTGACTAAAGTCAGGCACATAATCCAGTAAAATCGCTCGTTTATTTTCTGGGTTAAAAGGTAACTGACGACGGTTAAAGCTAGGGTAAAAACTAGAACTAAAATCAAGGTTAGAGAAATTCCTAACCAAAGGTTTGTCGCTAAAATAATCACGAAAAAAGACCACAATTTTGCTGTTTTTTTTGTGATGAAAAGCAAGGGCAAGACAAAAGGCAGGAATGACGAAGAGATAGCCTAAGCCGATTCTTAAGGATGGGCTGCCGTAAAGCATATACAATGTACCTAAACTGCCTAAAGCGATGAGATAAGCTTGTCCCTTGATGTAAATTCTATCTTGCTTCCACATCCGATAAAGAAGGTAGAGAAAAATTAGGGAACAAAGGATTAAAAAGGTGGCTTGTCGTTGGTCAATTAGCCAAGGAATGACCCAATCCCAAGGTTGAGCGTCGGGGGGCTTGTCGGGGGGACATAACCAACGCGCACAGTTTTGGATAACTTTGGCGGATTGATGTGCTGTTTCTGTTCCCACGGACCAAGGGAAAAAGTTAACGCAAAAGAGGGGGGCAGGATAGAGGGGACAACCGGAGGTGATTAGTCCATAACTCATCATGGGAAATAACAGAATAAGACTGGTTATTATGCCTGTGAATAAGCGTTTTAGGCTGAAGGTGTTAAAGAGTAGGTAAAAGACAGAACCGGTTAAAAATAAAACCATGCCTGTAAGTTTAATGGTGAGTCCTGCTGCGGCTAGAATCAGAACGATAAGACTGGCATCAATGACGGTTTGTTGAGGGGGTTTGGGGGCTTGACTTAATAGGAGAATTAACCAAGGAACAACGATAGATAGACCTAATAGCGGCACGTCTGGGGAGGGTGAAATGGGAAGGCTTAACCAGATATAAATGGGTAAGCAAATGAGGCTGGAGATCAGCAAGAAGTAATCGATAAATTTATGTTTTTTTAGCCAAATTCGTTCAAGGGAGATGATGCCTTGGGCGAGGCAAAGAATGAGGGCAAATCCTCCGGTTGTAGCGGCTAAATGGGTGCCGATGGTTGGTAAATTAAAGGGGGCGGCAAGGGCTAACCAAGAGGAGGGATAACCGAAGGTGTAGGAAAGGAGGGCTAATCCGAAGACGGTGCCATGTTGGGATAGCCATTGAATGACGGGGAAATGATATAATCCGGTGTCGTAGGCGGTGACGGGTTGGGCATTGAAGAGGGCTATTATTAAGGCGATTAAACTGTAAGTTACGAGTCTTTTCGGGGATAGATGGGTGGGAAGTTTGTAGAGTTCTTGGCGTGTGTTTTTGTGCTGTAGGGCGGCTAGAATGAGGAGGAGGGCGACGACAGCACCGAGGAGGGGGGAGAGGGGGAAAAGGAGGGAAGTGGCGAGGAGGGAAACCCCAAGGAGTGAGATTCCTAACCACAGGGCGAGGATGGTGCGATCGCCTAATCGAGTTATACTGACGGCATGAGTATGCTGGAGTACCCCAGTGCCAATAATCCAGCTAATACTTCCTAAAATGAGCCACAGGCAAAAAAGAACAAGCATGGTAGATAACTAATTTAGCAGGAATTCAGGAGATGGGGACTTTTCCCCAACGTTGCTGGATGTGGTTTAAAACCCGGTTTAAACGAGGGAAAATAGGGCCATCTTGGCGCAGTTTCCACAGGTAAATCGTGGCATATTTGATGGCGTTGGTATAACTTTTTTGGCAGTATAAGTTAAAGCATAAACTGGCATAGAGATAACTTTCTAAAATAGTGGAATTATAGCGAGTGATGGTCATTTCATCGCCGTAGTGTTCAATGTAGGCGTTGGGAATACATCGGGAACGGAAACCATGATAGTATAAGTAAGCTCCAAATTCTAAATAACTGGAACCATAACGGTAGTCTTCTAACATAGTTAAACCTTGGTCAAAAATAGCCCGAGGATAGATGGTTGAACCATCGGCAATTCCCCAGTTATCATCTAGATTTTCAATGGTTATCCCGACTCCTGATTTACAAAGTTGATTAGCCCGGTGTGCTGTGGCACAATATTCCCCATTAATATAGCCAATTTCTCCCGTTGTCCAGATGGAAAAAGGATCTTGTTCTAGGGCTGCTAAACATTGTGCCAGATGACCGGGGGGTAGGATATGATCATCATCCATTGTGCGGATATGGGTGCCGAGACAAGCGAAAGCAACGTGATTGCGATTGGCATATAATCCTCTACCTGGGCCAAGAATATAGCGACAATGCCACTGTTTAGCAATGGCCTGAGTGGTGCTACGATGGTCAGGATCGGAGTCATCCGAGACAACTATCTCGTAGGGTTGGCAATTTTGCGATCGCACACTTTCCAGACAGCGATTAAGAGACTCAGGACGATTCCGCGTCACCAACGCAATACTTAGTTTAACTTGACTCAAACTAACCCCAGTCCAACTCATCCCATCGCTTCCAGACGACACTGGTAAAGATATAACATATCTTGGGCAATTTTTTCCCAAGCAAATTGTTCCATTAACTCTAATCCCTGCTCTTGTAATTCCTGATAATTTCCCCTATCCCCCTGCACAATGCTAATAATTTTTTGACTGAATTGTTGCCAATCTCCCACCGGAACTAAGCTCGTCTTTTCCAGAGAAGCTAAAATATCCTTGGGTCCCGCTACATTATACGCCACTGTCGGTAAACCTGCCGCCAGTTTTTCTAACACCGCAAAACCAAAACCTTCTAAATAGCTAGGGAATGCTCCCACCGTACAATCACTTAATAATTTAGGCAATAGTTCACTGTCATACTGGGGAATAACGTTCAGCCAAGAAACCGGACTCATTTCTAAATCCTGTAATACTTTTTCCTCACTTAATCCTGTACCTAAAAAGACAAATTGAACCGAGGGGATTTCTGCGCGAATTTCCCGGATAATCTTCCCCCAGTCGTGAGAACCTTTCCGATATCCCCAAGTCCCAATAAACGCCACTTTAGGATGAGATAAGCGTAAAGAAACAGGCTGTATCGCGGCTTTTAATGCCTCTCGTCGCTGTTGAGAGAGTCCAAAGGGAAAAACCACTGTTTTCTCAGCAAAGTCTTGTAAATAGTCTAATTCTGTAGCATTAGGTAGGTTAATCAGATCGCAATATTGAAAACTTTTACGACAGTTGATCACTTCTCGATAATTGCGCCATCGTAACAGTTGATTCCACAGACGAACTTTGAGACGAGAGGGGGAAAAATGTCGCACTGTAGACCGTTCAAACTGATAATATAGCTCATGGAGTCCCACGGAACGACTCACCCACAATCCCTTAAACTTCAGTTTTTCTTTCGGTAATGTTAAGTTGCCTTGGTGGGCGTCAATAATATCAAAATGATGACCATAATTTTGAACAAATTTATTAGCTTTGGTTGCAAAAGCGGGTCTAGTGATTGTCTCCCATGCTGTACCTTTAAAATGAGGAAAAGCATCCTCAAAAGCAAATTTTTCCACCTGATGTCCCATTTTAATCAGTTCATCAGCTAGTTCAATTTGTACTCGTGAACCGCCTAAGTTTCGATTCCAAGGCATATGGAGCATCATTAAGATTTTAAGCGGTGTTTTCATGAGCTTAAGGATTTAGAATAAAAACTTAATATTACCCCAAAATTTATGGCGCACTGGGGTTACATAATGACGCAAAATAATATCTTTTTGTTGAGCATACTGATCGGAATAAATAAACTCGTCTTCTCGACCCATAATATACTGTTGAGATGATAAAGCTTTAGCATTGTCTTGGTGCATTGTCAAGTGAACAATGGTTTGTTCTGTAAAATAATTGGGTTCTTCTTTAAGGTTTAAAAAACGCTCTATTCCCTCTGTCCAATCCGGTGCTTTTTTAAATAAAATAAACCCCCCATTGATAGGATTTTCTGCCTCCTGGGGGTGGTGGATAAGGCGAAAATCAAAGGCAGGATTGGAGTCGGGTAAATAGTAAGAATGGCAGGCTGAGGAGTCAATTAGGGGGATTAAGGCACTAGCACCGGGGAAAAAGAGAATATCGGAATCGGTGTAGATGCTAACAGTATGGTGGGGGATAGAAAGCAGGGTAGCTAACTTTTTACCCATTGATTGAATCTGGGCGTAGTGGTAAACTTTACGGGGGAGTTGAGTTCCGATAAACTCGTTTAAGGGGATAATTTTGACACAGGGATGAATCTGTTGCAATAACTGGCAACTGTTGAGACTATAACCATCGGAAACAATAATAAACTGTTCAGGAATCCCCACATAATTTAAGAAAGAACGTAAACTGACAACTTGTTCCGGGAAATCTCGTTCACAAGATAAGGCATAAACAACGGCCTTAATTTTTTGAGTTTGTGTGATGGGCTTTTTGACAATTTGGGGGATAATTTTCTGATAGAGGGAACGAGTAAAGTTTCCTTTGAGTCGTGCTGCACGATAGGCAAAGTTTACCATGTTCGATCATGAATTTTGGGGTAAATTTTTAAGCCGATTTTTTAAGGCAAGGAGTCGAGATAAATTCTGGGTTCCCACGAGGGAGATTAAGTATTTCACTATAATACCCAAGCTTAACCCTTGAAGACCAAAAAGCTGGATAATTTCCCTGACGGTTTTATGGAAATTGTCCACCCTGCCTTTACTAAAGTTATCTAAGCAAAATCCATAGAGGCATTCTTTGGCTTTTTGACGAATTTTCGGATCGAGATCAGATTGCTGATACAGCAATTTACAGAGTTGAAAAGCTTCTGTTGACCAGACTTCTAATTGTCGGGTTGATTTGGCTTGTTCATGAATGCGCCAATGACCAATAATACGCGGTTCATAGATGAATTGATACCCTTTTAAAAGTAAGCGTAAATGAAATTCTTGATCCATGCAGTGCTTTAATTCTGAGTTAATCCATTGCTGGTTTTCAAAGATTTTACGGTGATAGAAAACGGAATGATTACTGACGCTAGAGTAGGGAATCATATTCTCAACTGTTGCTTCAATGACGGGATATTTTTTGATAAAATTATTTTGTTCATCAATATGATGAACTTCCCCGTAAATGACATCACAATGAGGGTTATTTAAATAAGTTTGTGCGGCATACCAAAGGGCATAGGGGGCATAAGTATCATCGGAATTTTGCCAGCCAATGAGTTCCCCTGTTGCCCGTTTAAAGCCTTTATTTAAGGCCTCGGATTGTCCTCCGTCAGGTTCACTAATCCAGTAGGCTAAAAAGGGTTCATATTGACGAATAATCTCTAGGGTATTGTCATCACTGCCCCCGTCAATAATAATATATTCTAGGTTCGGGTAGCCTTGGAGTAAAATTGAGCGAATGGTTGCCTCTAGAAATTGTCCTTGATTGTAACTGGGAGTGACAATTGTGATTGGTGGGAAGCGGGAAAGTTGAGCAAATTGTGGAAATGGTTCGATTTTTTCACCCCACCACCATCCTGACTGTTGAGAAGCAGGAAAAGGCAGGTCGTTGGGGGTGAGAGGATAGGTTAAAATAGACATAAGTATAAGATTAAAAGTTAAACGAGAGATTGATATACGGCTACGGTTTGATTGACGGTTTTTTCCCAACTAAATTGTTGAGCGCGTTTTTTCCCTTTGGCGATGAGGCGATCGCGTTCTATGGGATGATGGAGTAACCAAAGCATCCCATCCACCCACTCAGATACCTCATTCGGATTTAAGAGGAGTGCCGCATCTCCCGTCACTTCTGGAATGCTGGATGTATTGGTCGCAAGGACTGCCGTTGCACAAGACATGGCTTCTAGGGGGGGTAAACCAAAACCTTCGTACTGTGAAGGATAGACCAGTGCTAGACTACCATGATAGAGGCTAGCTAACTGATGATTGTTTAAAGAATGGTAACTGTAAATGCGATCGCTAATGCCTAATGTGTTAATCTCCTTTAACTCGGTTGGACTAAAAGACTCTCCTACTACACATAAACTAACATCGTGATGTCTTTTAGTAATCTGAGCAAAAGCCTTGAGTAAACCATCAAAATTTTTATAAATCCAACGTCCCCCTACATATAAATAGTAAGGTTGAGGGGGGAGTGTTAGGTCAGGAGTGACTAAACTTTGATCTAAACTAGATGCTAAAGGAATAACTTTTATTTTTTCACGAACTTGAGGATAAATTTTAATCAAATCTTTCTTGGTGTTTTCAGATACACAAATAATAGCATTTGCTGCAAAAATTGCACTTTTTTTCGCAGCAATTTGTTTTAGGTTTGGATCAACCGTTGGTTGAAATAATTCGTGAATCATATCATGAACGGTAATCACTAAAGGCATCCTGAATAATTGAAAGTCTTGTTGATTTAAGTTTTGATAGTAAGTGGGATGTAGTAAATCCACTTTTTTCAAATCGGTAAACCAGCGAAAGAAATAGGGTTCTAAAAAATAAGATAAGCGATTAGGTGGTAAGCCAAAACGATGGTAATAAATAAGCTTAAGATTCGGATGTTGTGGCTGACTAATCTCAGAACATCCGGTTGTAGTCACAATAGGATAATAGGATTTTGGCAACCCTTCAATCAGATGAGAAAAGTAACGGTTAATTCCGCCTGCTGTTTGGAGCTTATAAATCGTCCCGTCATACAAAATGCGCATTGTCTGTCCTTTATGGCTAGTTATCAAGGAAGAATCTGATGTTCTTGATTTTGAAAAGATTTGAATAATTCTCGGTCTAACTCATGAAATACACAGATGTCACAATATAGTTTATCTTTTCTCAGTAAATAATCATGAAGCTCTTTTAGTTGACTGATACTGTCACAAGTACTCGACAGCATAAAGTCTCCTACGTTATCGTAAATCAATAAATAAAAATATCCCCAGTCTTTTAGGTCTTTAAAAATCGAGAGTTTGACTTCTTTCTGTGTGCGTAAGTAATGAGGATCATATTCAAAAAAAATGACAGGTTTAGCTTCCATTAACCAAGATTTCGCTCCTCGCAAAACTTGACAATCAAAGCCATCTGTATCTATTTTTAATAGTCTTGCCTCTCTAAAATGGGGGTACTGTTCTAAAACTTCAGGCAGAGTTTGAATGGTTAAAGATTCAACATCAGAGGTCGGAATAATCCTGCCAGTGCCTAATTTATACTCTAAAATACCCTGTAAAGATTGGGATGTTTCCCCTAAAAGAGTTTGAACCAACTCTATGTTTTTTAAAACTTTTGCGTTTTTTTCAAGAATTTTAAAAAAATAGGGATTTCCTTCAATACAAAGAGTAGAGCCTTTGAGATTTAATAAAGCAACAGTATCCCCAATATTTGCACCCACATCTATCATTTTAAACTCAGATATTTCTTGGCTGATTTGTTGGGTCAGTCTAACTAAATTTTGAGTATATTGAGGATATCCTTGCAAAATTAAGGGTAATTCATGGTCAAAAGACATCCACAATTCATAAGAACCAATAGGATATCGAATTAAGGGAGGATTATGATTCTTAATCCAATGATAAATCGGTGTAAAAAAACGCGCTTTTAGCCGATCTGGAAACGTTTGATAAGACCGCTTGAGAATTTGCCGATAAGTCAATTGAGCGAGAGCGTGATAAAGATTCATAGATGCGTCATTTACCTCATGCTATAACTTTTCAAAAACTAGCCCACAGATTCCCATATAGACTAAAGAACTCATTGTTGGAAAGCTTTGATAATGTTGCATAACATAATAAGGATCTTTTATACTTTCTAAAAGACCGAGTTTAATCCATTTCTCGATATATTCCTGAAAAGTCCCTGCTTGCTTTTCACCCCAGACTTCTAAGGATTGAGGAGTCTGTGAAATCGCATCAAAGATGCGTTCTTTCAACGCTCTTTGATCATAAAAACGCTGAAAAAAATATTTCCCATTTTGGGCTTCATATCCTAAGTTATAGGTATCTTCTTCTCGCCATTCTTCCTCATAGTTTACTGCACAAGGAAGGGTTAGAATGAGCTTTCCGTGAGGTTTCAGGACACGCCAAAGTTCACGAACAGCAAGGGAATCACCATCTTTAGGAATATGTTCCAAAACACTGATTGACGTGATCACATCAAAGGATTGATCAGGATAGGGTAAACCCGTTACATCATGAGTTAGAAACTGAATCTTTAAAGGTCGTTTAACTTGCTCAAAGTAATGCTGTGTTTCTGCTAAATCAGAGACATCTGGATTTAAAAAATGCCCTTGAAGATGAGGATATTTCTCTAATAAATAGAGCAAAAATAACCGAGGAGATGAAATATCTAAATACGTTTTAACCTGATTCCAATTTAAAGCATTTAAGCAAAATGGAAACTCAAAATAACGGGTGCTACTGACAGGATTACAGAGCAAGTTAATGAATCTTCCCCAGTCTTTAGATCCTAAAAAGCGAAAGGCGAATTTTCTCCCGTAACTATCAAACTCACGCCCAATTAGCTCATGACCCGCTTGGTAGCGGTAAAAGAAGGATGTGCTGATTAGTTTCAAAACTGCCAAGCGAAATTTTAATTGCTCTAGACTTTTGGGAATAACAATCATTGATTTTGAGAGACTAAGGGGTTAATAATCCACTCGCAAGGAGCAAAAATACAGCCATAATCTAGACCTTCATAATGAGCTAGTTCTGAACCTAAGTCATTGACTCTAAAGGAGCATACTTCGTCCAATAAGTCAATAATTTTCACCCCTCTAATATGCACAGCAATTTCAAAAAAGTAAGGATTGGGAGCTAATAAGTTAGCCGGTATTTTAATGCAAGCTGTGACTTTATCATTTGTCCTGTACTGTTGACTAAGTTCTGATTCAGTCGTGAAAATTTTACGATTTTGCCGATCTTTTAATGCCGCACTGATTGTAATATGGTTGAGCCACTGATTGACTTGACAATGAATGGTTAAAAAAATTGGTTCATTGTGCATAAATTCTGTGATTGCTATTCCTTTGCTATTCACAGTTTCAGCATGGTCAATATAAATTTCTTTGGTTTGATAATTGTGATCCGACCGAGTAGCATGATTTACGGTATTAGAGACAAAATCGCCAAGATATTGTTGAATTACGGTGGCAGGAGTTCCTCGGACAATAATTTGTCCCTGATTGAGTAGGAAGGCTTTGCTACACAGTTGATTAACCATGCCCATTTGATGGCTAACAAAAATCACCGTGCGCCCCTCTTTTCCCACGGTTTCCATTTTGCCCAGACATTTTTTTTGAAATTGGGCATCTCCCACCGCTAGAACTTCATCAATGACTAAAATTTCCGGTTCCAAATGGGCAGCAACGGCAAAAGCTAAACGCACATACATCCCGGAAGAGTAGCGTTTAACCGGGGTGTCGAGAAACTTTTCAATTTCAGCAAAAGCCACAATTTCATCAAATTTGCGGTTAATTTCTTGGCGACTCATGCCCAAAATTGAACCATTTAAATAAATATTTTCCCGTCCGGTGAGTTCTGGATGGAATCCGGTGCCCACTTCCAATAAACTAGCCACTCTCCCATTCAGTGTAATGCGTCCGGTGGTGGGTTCAGTGATGCGGCTGAGGATTTTAAGTAGGGTAGATTTTCCGGCTCCATTGCGGCCAATGATGCCGACGCGATCGCCCCTTTTAATCTCAAAAGACAAATCTTGCAGCGCCCAAAACTCCTCCAACTCAGGACGAGTCACTCCTTGCCGGGGGTGTAAGAGGCGTTTTCCCCACCGTTTCACCCCATTGGCGATCGCATACCGTAAAGCATAGCGATCGCCCTCCTGCTGATGACTAAGCAGGTACTTCTTACCGAGATTTTCCACACAAATGGCGACATCGGACATGGGAGAATCAGGTCAACCGTAAACAGCAATGAGTATTTTTCCCCTAAATGATATCCGCAAAAGTTCGTTCTGTCTTGCGGAAATACCACAAACTGCTGATCAACAGCACCAACAGTAAAAACAGCGACAGGAAAAACCCCGGCAGATAGAGATGGAAATTTCCCCCCAAAATCGCCCAACGAAACCCATCAATCACCCCCACCATCGGATTCAGCGAGTACAACAAGCGCCACCGTTGCGGCACCACATTACTACTAAACCCCACCGGAGAGAGATACAGCCCAAACTGGACAATAAACGGCACAATATAGCGGAAATCCCGATACTTCACATTCAAGGCCGAGAGCCACAATCCAGCCCCCAAACTCGCTAACGCGGCGATCGCCACAAACAAAGGCAAGAAAATAATCCGCCAAGTCGGCACAAAATTGTACACCACCATCAGCAACAACAACATCATCCCCGCCACCAAAAAATCCACAAAACTCACCACCACCGCACTCGCTGGCACAATCAAACGGGGAAAATACACCTTTGAGATCACATGAGCATTGGTAATCAAACTATTACTACAAGCCGATAAAGAATTAGCGAAAAACTGCCAAGGCAACATAGCCGCAAACACCAAGATCGGATAAGGTGCGCCATCGGACGGCAACTGAGCCAAGCGCCCAAACACCACCGTTAACACCACCATCGTTAAAAACGGCTGAAGTAATGCCCAAGCCATCCCGATCGCCGTTTGTTTATAGCGTACTAACACATCCCGCCAAGCCAAGAAATAAAATAACTCCCGATAGCGCCAAAGATCGCGCCAATAATGTTTTTCCGTTTTCCCCGCCTCAATAATTAAAGTAGAGGGTTTAGGGTTAGAACTGTGAGACATTCGCCGGATTGCTCAATGGGAAAGGATCTTAAGGGAACGAATCCCTCTGGTTATCATACCGTTTCTCGGAAAACGTTATAAATATTCACAAACCCACCTAAAACGCGGTTTTTGAGCATTAAGAGCGTTTAATTTTAGTCCAGGTCAGATTTAGTCGCACTCTAGGGATGAGTACAATAGGCAAGGAGAGCCATTTTAGTCTTGGATTCGCCACGTTTCCCCGCCTTCCCTCAAGTCGAAGCGGGAGTAAATTAACGCGAACCCGCAAAAGTTTGGCTCTGGTCGCAACCTCAGAATAGGTAACATACTATGACTGTAGATAATCTAGATCCCATTGTTCAAGAAGAAGATTTAGCAGAAACAGAAAACCTCAACTATCAGGAAATCATTGAAACCGTGATTTCCAGCTTAGAACAGAATGACAGTGCAATGGTCAATCACGGCGAACAGGGGACACTCTGGAAGTTTCAATATGGCAGTGTTGAGGTCTTTGTCCAAATGACCGGAACCAAGAATGATGACTTATTAACTATTTGGTCGCCCATCCTCACCTTACCCGCCAAAAACGAATTAGAGTTAATGAAACAGCTAATGGCCATGAATTGGTCAGGAACCTTTGAAACCTGCTTTGCCCTATTAAATGACCAAGTAGTAGTTTCTCATCAGAGGACAATGGCCGATCTCTATCCCGGAGAAATTTCCCGCGCTATTACCCTAGTGGCCACCATTGCCGACGACAATGATGATCGGCTACAAGCTGAATTCGGACTGTCCTAATCTTAATCCACTTCCCCCCACTCCCCGGGTCGGGGGGTTGCCCTTCCTAGACCATCCCCGACTTAAAAAGTACGGGGATTCTTTGCTCACAGACTTTGATGTTGCCCTCTGGAGGCAGTCATGAAACCTCAAGTTCAAGCTCAACCCACCTCGTTATATGACAGAGACTATCAACTGTGGTTAGAGCGCAAGGGCTTCGGGGGCTGATTTTTTCGTCAATTTGTACAATTTTTGGACCCTTTGCGATCGCAACCCTAACCCCCCATGTTTCACCCCCACCCCGCCCACCCCAAACTCCCCTTTATCCCCCCCCGCTACAACCCCCTCATCCTCCGTCTCGCTCACCTCCTGCTCCC
>NZ_JAIHOM010000227.1 GCF_026130165.1 Spirulina subsalsa FACHB-351
CCATCCCCTATCTCCACGTCACCCCCGCCCCCCATCCTCAACTCCCCCCCTCTCCTGGGCCCAAAGTCGGCATCGTTTGGGGCGGCAGTCCCACCCACAAAAACGACCATAACCGTTCCGCCACCCTAGAGGACTTTATCCCCCTACTGAAACAGCCTAATATCCAGTGGTACAGCCTACAAAAAGGGGAACGGGTCGAAGAGTTAAAACAACTGCCCGACCCTTGCAACGTAACCGATTTAAGCCCCTTCCTGACCGACTTTGCCGCCACAGCCCGTTTCATCCAAGAACTCGACTTAGTGATTACCGTAGATACATCAGTTGCTCATCTCGCCGGAGCATTAGGAAAACCCGTGTGGACCTTACTCTGTTATGCTCCCGATTGGCGCTGGATGTTAGACCGTCATGATACCCCTTGGTATCCCACCATGCGGTTATTCCGTCAAACCGTACCGCAAGATTGGTCTGGGGTAATCAGGCAAGTGATTAAGTCTGCTCGTGGTAATAGGTAATAGGCAATCTTGACAAGTTAAGCCTCTTTCCTCTCCCGCTCCCCTGCTCCCTTAATTTCCCCGTTTTTTCGCGCCCTTATAACGCAAATATTCCGCCAACAAAGCCACCGCACCCG
This sequence comes from Spirulina subsalsa FACHB-351, assembly GCF_026130165.1. GTDB lineage: Bacteria > Cyanobacteriota > Cyanobacteriia > Cyanobacteriales > Spirulinaceae > Spirulina_A > Spirulina_A subsalsa_A. The sequence goes on from NZ_JAIHOM010000227.1 coordinate 629, forward strand.
AACTTAACATCAGTAGCACACTTAAGGCATTAATATCCGGTTTAACACCCGTCCGAATGCGGCTAAAAATTTCCATCGGTAAGGTCGTTGAACCAGTTCCTGCCGTGAAACTAGCGATGAGAAAATCATCCATACTTAACACAAACGAGAGTAAACATCCGGCAATAATAGCTGGGGCTAGTTCGGGTAATAAAACTTGTGTAAAAGCTTGTAAAGGAGTTGCGCCTAAATCAAGGGCAGCCTCTTCTAAATGGGGGTCTAAATTGGCCAAACGAGAAGAAACGACAATGGCAACATAGGCTAAACAAAAGACCACATGGGCAATAACAATCGTCCATAAACTCAACTGAATGCCCAACACAGCCAGAAAAATGAGAGTAGAGACAGCGATCGCAATATCCGGCACAATTAAAGGTAAATAGGACACCCCTCGATATAGCGTTTTCCCCCAAAAGCGGTACTTTGCCAAACCCACCGCCATCATCGTCCCCAAAATAGCCGCCAGAGTCACTGCCAGTAAAGCCACCCCTAGGCTATTCTCCAAAGCGCGCAAAATTCGCCCATCCTTGAATAACTTGCCATACCAACGCCAAGAAAAGCCAGTCCACCCTGCACTATAGGCTGAACGGTTGAAGCTATACACCGTTAGCACCAAAATAGGCAGGTACATATAAAAAAACATTAAGCCTGTAAACAAAGCCTGCCAAGACAACGAAAAAGGTTTTTTTTCCTCAGGCCAGCTTTCCGGGGGTTTAGGGTTTGGAGTCATGAATAATACAGGTTAGGGGCATCAGATCAAGGGCTTTTGAGACAATCTCTCATGAATTACCCCGCCGTACAGACGGACGGAGTTTCAGTAACCCCACCATCGTCTGTCTGGTTAGAGCTTAATCGCTTCTTCTGCCCAAGTTGCGTCATCCCGCCCCTATGAGTACGAGGAGAATCCGTAGAGCTAGAGCATCGACGACTAACGAGGTTCATTCCTACCCCCGGTTGCCGATTGGCGGCCACATTCCACATTACCATCACAGAGCCTTTATCCCTGCCCATTTCCAATCCACAATCATCACAAACATGATAACGATTACTGAGATTAGCCCACGCCTCGTTGCCGTTTTTTGCTTTTCCTAGATGGCTGGGACTTTGCTCAATTATAAAAGCAAAATAACGGGAGAGATGGGGATGTCAAAGTTCATTTCTGAGGGGGGATTTTCCTCCCACCGTATAGACGAGTGGGTAAACCAATCCCCCCTCAGACTATTGGTTGTATCATAAAGCTAGAAGCAAATTCTATCCGGTACATCCCCCCCGAGTTAACCGATGGTGCAAACTGGCAACCTACAAGCAATCCGTACCCTGTTAAACCAAAAACTCCAGCCCCAAGGCATCACGGTAAACACCACCACACAGGGATCTAAGCTAATTATACAATTAACAGCTTCCCAAGCTTGTGATCGGACTCGTACCGTGAGCAAAATTCAAGAGAGCCTTAAAACCCAGAAACCCCAAGGCTTTCAAACCGTTGATATCACCGCCCATCAAGCCGGAAAAGGTCAACTCTGGACCCATCGTCTCACCCTTACCCCCCCCACTCTCACTATTGATCTCGCTGCTTGGTTAGAGTCCGGTTCATCCCTTCAGGAGTCGATTTTAGAGCCATCTAGCCCCCTTGAACCGGATGGCCTAACCTCCCCCCCAACCCTCAGAGAAAAGCCTGTGATCGAGCCTGTTAGCCCAGAGCAGCGCTATCTTTGTTTCCAGTTAGGACTCGATAACAAAGTGATGTTACCTGTGGAATATATTCAGGAAATTGTGCGAGTGGGAGTCAATCAAGTTCTGGCTGTACCAGACACCCCCTCTTATGCTCTGGGTTTATATAATTGGCGGGGGGAAATGTTGTGGTTAGTAGACTTAAATTTGTTATTAGGTTTGGAGTCTTTTTTAGCCGGACAAAATTCATCGGAGACGGCACTTCATTCGGGCTTGTTGAATATTTTAGTTTTGAAGGATCAACAATTGATTTTAGGGGTTATTGTTCAACAGGTGGAGGAAATTGAACAGCACAGTCCAGACCAGTTACAGTCTCCTTTAGGTTTATTTACTCCAGAACTTGAGCCTTTTATTTTGGGCTATTTTCGCGAGGTGCAAAGCATTGTTTTAAATGCTGAAGCAATTTTTACCATGATTCACGAGCAGAGTTATCAGTAAACTTGAAAATTCATTTGGTCTGTGTGACGAAATACAGGAGGTCTGTATTTACAGCAGAAAGCCTGGGGGTAATTGAAAAATGGAGTCCCAGCTATTTTGCTATTTCTGTGGGTGGAGCGCCGCTAGAAG
>NZ_JAIHOM010000228.1 GCF_026130165.1 Spirulina subsalsa FACHB-351
CCATTATAACACACTTAATAAAACTGGCAAGGCTCATTAAGTGTTGACGCTTCGCGGGTTACATACTGTTTTTCTTTTCATCCCCGTCCTAAAGTATCGGGGCTTTCAAGAAAACATGATCGGTAAGGTTTTCTGAATAGCTTCTAGATAGCTTTGGCAATGGAGGAGGTGACGAAAGGCATGGGTCAAGGCAATTTTGATAAATCCAATGTGGGGAGAATAGGGGATGTTGTGATTATTCTGGGCATCATTCAGCCAGCTTAGAACCTCTTGTTGGGCGCTGGGGTGGCTTTTGGGGATGTTTAGCCATTGTTCGGCACGCTGGAAGGCACCGAGGGAATCTCCGTCGTTTTTCAGCAAGTGGGCGATCGCCAAACAATAACAGGCGACTCCATAACCACAGCTAGGATGGGGGTGGGTAATGGCGGAATCGGCGATCGCATAACGGGCTAATTCTTCATCCCCTAAATCGTACCCCCACACAGCCAAGGGAGTCGCCCGCATTACGCTACCATTGGCCTTAGACTCAGAACAAGCTGGAGCGACTACTTCCGCTATGATCCGGGGATAGTCTTCTGATTTTACGCGCTGATACGCCCTTAAAGCGGTGGCTGTCGTTTGTCCAATCTCAAACGGGTGGGAGTCATACCAGCGTAGATAGTGTTGAATAATAGTCGTCAGGTTAAAACGGGGGCTGGTGGCTAAGGCTTGAGCTAAACAGAGAGTGAGTTCCCCATCATCGGTAATCTGTCCGGGAGCTACCCCCAAAATCCCGCCACCGGGTAAAGTGAGGGCGCGATCGCACTCCCTAGGTGAGGGCAGATGTCCCAAAAACTCCAAGGTAGCCCCGGCCGCATCCCCCACCAAAGCCCCCAACACACAACCCAGCGCCCGATCATCTAGACTCATTGAGATTTGATTACTGATTACATCCGTAGGAGTAGATTTGTCCCGTGGGTATCAGTGCCACAGGTGTTAAATAAACCATAGCGATCGCTTAACGCCTTAACCCGTTCCGTCGCGTCTGGTGTCGGTTGCCAAGGGTTGGTAGAGCGATAAGCATAATAGGTTTCCACCCCATCAATGCCCAATTCTACCGCCGCCGGAATTAGTTGCTCCCCACTCACCCGATAGCGTTCTGGGTGTGCTAACACCACTAATCCCCCGGCCTGCTGAATTGCGCCAATCACGCGCCCCGCTTCCGCCAGTTCTCCCGTCGGTGCGCTGCCTTGTAAATAGGGGGCGAGGCGGGGATCCGTGGGATCAAAGGCATAACCTAAAATATGTACATCTGTCCCCAATAGTTGCGCGGTAATCTCAATTCCTGTCCACAGATGGGGTAAGGTGAAAGGGTGATCACTACAAATCATGCGATTCAGCCAATCTTGAGCCGCATAGTAGCCCCGCACTGTATGGTGATCGGTGATAGCCATACCCTTTAAGCCAATTTGCACCGCTTGTTCCATCACTTCTTCCGGTTGTAACTTGCCGTCCGAGGATGTGGTGTGCATATGGAAGTTGTAAACGTGAGGGCAACTATCAGGCCCAATCGTTTGCCAAGCTTGCTTAATCGCTAGGCGGTCTTGAGACGCTAGCGGCGTGAAAGCAAAGGCTGAAGCCGTATAGAGTGCCATAAATCCTCAAGTGATCGTTAGTTCTTTATTTTTAACGCTAGTGCAACAGTCGCGACTCGCGCCAAAAATGTTTCAAAATATTACGCTTTGATCCACTTTAGCAAAATTTAAGAATTGTGGTTGAGTTTGTGGAAAAGCTGTGGAAAAACTGGGGAATTTTTCCACAACACCACACCCTCAACCCTTGGGGATCAACATTTGGCCAACAAAATCTAACTTTCTGGCAATTCCTGGAGCCATTGGCTAATAAATTGATTCACCTGTTCTGGCTTTTCGTCATGGGGACAGTGGCCTGCTCGGGGAATACTATGGAATGTCACAGAATCTTGACATTCTGCCAACTGTTGATAGATTTTCGCCCCTTGAATAGGAGTCCAGGGGTCATTTTCGCCCCATAACACCAGTAGGGGGTGGTTGAGGTGGGGGAGTAAGGCTTGGGGAGATGGGCCAGGGGGAGCGCTCAGAATGGAGGCGAAAACCTTTTGTGCATTGGGGTCACAGGAGGGACGATAGAGCATTTCTACTAACTCATCGGTGACGGCTGTGCGATCGCAATACACTTGATACAAAGTATTACGAATCCTTGACTTTTGCCGAATCATATTAAATAAAAACGGCCCAGTGATTTGAGAATTCACCACCTTAGTAAAGGTTCCCATAATCACCCGTAAAGGAAAATTCAACTCATCCGGGCGATGATTGAGGCCTCCCGCACAATTAATTAAAACCCCTCCCCGTCCCATTTCAGGATGATCAGTTAACAACATCAGGCTGAGTAATCCCCCAATGGAATTCCCCACCCACACCGTCGGCACCTGAATAAACTCCTGCCAAAAATCCCCCAGTTGCTGTTCCCACAACTCTAGGGTATAGTCCAGCACAGGTTTTTCTGAATCCCCAAACCCCAACAAATCCAAAGCAAACACCCGATATCCTTGGGCTGCTAACACCGGAATATTTTTCCGCCAATGTCCCACCGAAGCCCCAAAGCCATGAATCAATACTAACGGTTGTCCTTCCCCTTGGACGGTGTAGCAAATCTTATATCCCTGCCAAATCCAAGGATGTTTTTCTAAATTCCCTAGGGTGTTCGTTGTTTGTATAGCAACCATTGTGATGTGAAGTTTTGTTAAAAGACCTCCCATTATCTTGACACTCCCATCGCTAAAAGCGAGGGATTCTTGGTTCAACGAGTTTCCTTAACTTGGCAGGACGTATCCAACCAAGCCAGAGGGAATCTCTCCCCAAGCGTGAGTTCCGGTATGCCCTACCGT
>NZ_JAIHOM010000275.1 GCF_026130165.1 Spirulina subsalsa FACHB-351
GTACTGAGTACCGCCAAAGTTTTAATCCCTAGATCAATTCCGACCGATGGATTAATTGGTTCTATTTGCTCTGGCTCTATATCCACAACAAAGCTAAGAAAATATCGATTTGCACAATCTTTGATTACTGTTACAGAGCTAGGCTCTGACGGTAATTCCCTAGACCATACAGGCTTGATATTTCCTATCTTGGCTAGATAGACACTATCGCCAGAAAGAGAAAAAGCTGCCTTGGTGAACTCAGCAGATTGATTATTGCTTCGCTTTTTAAATTGGGGAGAGCCAACCTTTTTACCTTTGCGCTTACCTTTTAAGGCATTAAAGAAATTGCGATAGGCAACATCTAAATACCTTAGAGATTGCTGCAAAGGCACAGACGATACATCTTTAAGCCATGCCCTTTCTTCAGTCTTTTTGGACTGAGTGAGCAGAGCTGAGAGTTGGTTAAAGCTAATCGCTTTACCAGATGCCTTGCAAAGCGCAAGAGCATCATTCCAGACCACACGAACACAACCAAACAATTGAGCTAATCTCTTTTGTTGTTG
>NZ_JAIHOM010000052.1 GCF_026130165.1 Spirulina subsalsa FACHB-351
TGACTAGCCCTGCCACATTTAAGTCTTCATAGACGACCAAATCGTTAGATTGGATTAGGCGGAGTGCCACTCTTTTGGCAAACTCTTCTCGCTGCCGACTTACTCTTAAATGTTGGCGAGCATATCGACCAACTTAAACTCTTGTCTCAGTCGTGTGTTGTACCGAAATAGCTCAGTCTTACCCACACCCCGATTGTCCATCCAGTAACGCAAGACTTTATTGCGGACGAACTGAGTTGTCCGAATGGCTTCGTCGATGGCTTCGACTTGATAAGGTTTGGGTTTGACCTTGTATTCGAGAACCAACATTGTTTGACACTGGCTTGCTTGGTATCATTGTAGCACTCCTAATGCCGCCCTGGAAGGGCGGGGCTTGAAACCCATTATTTTTGGTCAACTGATGATGACTCAAGGTTTAGGCGAAAAACAGCATCTCTTGCAGGATTTTCAGCATATTATCAGTGATTTGCTGGCACAAGGCGATCGCCAACAAAAACAAACAATCCAGCAAGTGGACAAAATGCGTCACGAGATCACCACGCTCCAAAATCGTTTGGAGCAGATGCACGCTGAATTGCAACATCTGGTGAGTCAATTAGGAGAACGTTCCTAGAAATATTTGCTATAGTTCACGAGAATTCCCCGATTTCGAGACAGAAGTTCATTCCGGAGTTTGGGGTCTAATATTTGAGATAAGATCAGCTAGGGTTGGTCAAGTCCGCTTTTTGTGTGTAGCACCAAAGCCTACAATAGAGTTTGCCTTTCAGACTTAGGAGGAGAAATCCATGGAAGAATCCAACGTAAAAACCGCCGACACCACACAAACCCCTGATATTAAGACAGAACCCTCTGGTGCGATCTCAACAACCCCCTCGGCCACTCCCCCCCTGAGTGATCAGCCTTGGCAGGAATGGTTAGAGCCTGTTTTAGAGTTTTTAGGCAAGTTACCGGACTATTTGGGTAAGTTTTTCTCAGACTACAAGCAACCCCTGATTACGGTGGGTCTGATTGTGGCGGGTATTATTTCGGTGAAATTAACCCTAGCGCTGTTGTCTGCTATTAATGATGTCCCTCTGTTGGCTCCCATTTTTGAATTAGTCGGGATTGGATACACCGCTTGGTTTGTGTATCGGTATCTGTTGCAGTCCTCCACTCGTTCTGAGTTACTCACAGAATTTAATACACTCAAGGCTGAGATTTTAGGCACCGGCTCTAAAGAGAGTTAATCTCTGGGGTTTGGGAACGGATTGAGTGATTTTTGAGTGCATGAGGGTGATGGGTGTTAACTCATCGCCTTTTTCCTTTTTTCCTCTCCGTCACTCTCGAACTAACTAGGGTTTGCTGAATAACTCTACTCGTGGGAATAGGGAATAGGTAATAGGGAATTGATAATTGCTCCCCTGCTCCCCTGCTCCCCTGCTCCCCTGCCCCCCCGCTCCCCTATTTCCTATTCCCCCCTTAATCCTTGGGCGATTTGATAAGCTTTGGTCCACTCTGACATCACTTGAGATTTTTTGAGTTTGAGGGTTTTGGCGATCGCATCAATCCCCCGATTTTCCTTCAACTGACCGAGTATGTCTTGCTGGAGGGGAGTCAGACCCTGCCAAAACTGCTCCCATTGACTCAGGGTTAACCCTAAATTATGCTCCTTGAGGGAAATTTGTAGCCAATTGGCCACTAATTCAGGCCGACTCTTGAGGGCGAAGATTTTCACGGCATGGTAACTGACCTTTTCCCGGAGACGATAAACCTGTTTGACGGGAAGATTTAACTGTTGGGCGATCGCATCTTGAGAACAGCCTTGTAGATACAACCGTAGCCACGACACCGCTAGAGGTTCAACCTTTTCCAGTAAATACTGCTCAAACTCATCCTGTACCGTCTGACGGAGTAATTGCTGCTCTTCCCAGTCCTGTTGCTCTTGATAGCTTGTCACCGCTTCGGCATCCAACAGACTCACCGGAGAATCGGTTTCATCTACGGCAATTTCTTCCGAAATCATTTTAATCCGTTCAGTTTGGGGAATCTGAGTCATGCCTCCCCGTTGAGAACGCCGGAGATAATTGACAAAACGATAGACCAATAAAGGCTGATTGCGAATGGGACGCATACAGTATTCTTCCACCGAGGTTAAGAGTAATGTGTTGCGTAAGACCTTATCCTCAGTACATTCTCCAATCCAAGCGATCGCCGACTGAATATAGCGATCGCTGTTTAACATTTCCTGAATCACCTCTTGTAACACATCCGCCACCGCCCGCTTGCGATCGCGACTTAACGCCACCCAAGTCCGGATCTTATTGCGCAGCACCACCAAAGACCCCAAACGATTGATCAAATTGCCATAGGCCCGACTCGGCGGCACCCCTAAATAGCGTTGCTTCAAAATACGGTAGCGATACTCCATCGCCTGTTTCGCAATCCGTTCCTGCCGAGCATCCAAACCCTCCCAGCGCGTCAAATCCTCACCCAGTAACCAACGAACAATACTGTTTCGGCGAGCTTCACTCAGATCAGGACAATCCACCCTTAAACACTGATCCCACGTCTGCTGGAGTTCCTCGACTAATCCATTCATGCTCTTTCTTTCCTTTAACCCCTGCTGGACAGTTTGCATCACAATCTCCCTTGGCAAAGCGAAACATTAACTATGCTCATTTCATCATCTTAGACCAAGGATCTCAGTGATCCTGCCAACCTCAACTCCCCCATAATCATCACCCCTCCCACCAGAAATCATCACACAGTTAACCTGATATATCTCGCCCCATTCCTCCCATTTTGATCTCCCTTATCTTGTGTTGAAGATCACAAAGCAGACAGTCCATGCCCCCATCTTGTCCCCCCCTTCCAAAGGGGGGCTTCCGGACGGATTTTCTTCCCCCCATCTTGTCCCCCCCTTCCAAAGGGGGGCTAGGGGGGATAAATGAACGCAGTGGGAAGAGGTGAGCTTTTCCCTCCGTTGAGTAGAATCCCCCTAAATCCCCCTTCCAAAGGGGGGCTAGGGGGGATACGTTTTGACAACTTATTCTGCATAATTGGTCATTGACTTGACAGAACCAACAAGAGTCATTACCATCGTCTCCAAGAATCTTTGAAGTTTCATCCCCAAAAGTTTCCCATTTGGCTAAAATTTCGTTAGACTCGAATGGGAAAAGTGAACTGGAACTTTGTCTCTCTAGTCAGACAGGTAAGTCTAGAGTAACCTGAGCGGTTAGGATTACAGCACTCGAAAGTTCATTTTTTCGTGTTCCCTGGTTAAGTGTGAGGAAGATTGATGTCTAAAAATATTAGAAAGGCTTTGTTAGCTGGACCCGCTACCTTCGGCGCGCTGCTAGCCGTTGCAGGTAACGCAGTCGCCAGTCCTATTTCCACGAACGACACTGATTTTGTGTCCGCTAGCGACCTGCTCCAGCAAATTGATAGCTATAGCTCTGAGGGAAGTGCCACCCTGGGTCAAGCCGGATTTACCGGAGCTTCCCAGTTTAGTGATGTTTCCCCCGGGGACTGGGCGTTCCAAGCGTTGGATGACCTCGTGCGTCGTTATGGCTGTTTAGCCGGTTATCCTGACGGAACCTTCCGGGGCAACCGCGCTTTAAGCCGTTATGAATTCGCCGCTGGTTTAAACGCTTGTTTACAACAAATTGAGCGCATCATTGCTGAAACCACTGCCGATTTTGTGACTCGCGAAGATTTAGAGGTGCTTCGCCGTCTGCTGCAAGAATTTGAAGCAGAATTAGTCACCTTGGGAACCCGTGTTGATAATCTGGAATCCCGCACCGCTTTCTTAGAAGACAACCAGTTCTCCACCACCACCAAATTGGTTGGGGAAGCCATCTTTAACTTAGATATTCCCTTTGGGAAACGGGCGAATCCTACGTTCTTGACCAATGATTTGGGACCCTTTGGGACTGCCATTGGAAACAACAATGTTGCAATCGATGGAGATACTGTATTCACCGATGCCGCAGGGAATATTGTAGGCACCGCGATCGGTTTCCGCGAACCTCCTGCCCAACGGGGCATTGACAGCAACCTCGCTTTTTCTTACCGGGCGCGCTTAAACTTTGATACCAGCTTCTTCGGGACTGACCGCTTACGCACCCGTCTCCAAGCTCGGAACAACCTGAACCTGTCCAGTGTAGAAAACTTGGGGACAGATATGCTCTCCCCCAACAACTACGGGAACAGCAACAACCAGGTTCAACTAAGCAAGTTGTGGTACTACTTCCCCTTGGGTCGGAATATCCGCTTCCACGTTGGGGCGCAAGGAATGGATATTGATGACATCATTGATTCTGCTTCCACCAACCCCTACGCTATTGATGGCTTACCCTTGGGTCTAGCCTACAACACCGCTTTCTATGATACCCAAGGGGCTGGACGCGCTGCTGTTGGGGCGAACATCAAGTTTAGCGATCGCATTGGTTTAGATATCGGTTACTTTGCGGGCAATGCCAATGAACCCACCCGTGGGATCTTTGGTGGCTCTTACGCCCTACCTGTTCAGTTGAACTTTGACTGGGATCGGTTCAGATTGGCGTTAGGTTACTCCCGGACTTATGCTCCTAGCGGAGACGTATTCTTATCTGGTGTAGGCGATCGCTCCGCCGCTCCCTTTGGTCAAAACGCCACCTCCGGCAACCACTACCACCTAGCCGCTAGTTTCGACATCAGTCGCAGGGTGAACCTGAGTGGTTGGTTTGGTTACACCAGTGCTACTGGTGAAGCCACCCGTGCCGCTTTAGTGAAAGGTCGCAATGCCGATATCTGGAACTGGGGTGTGAACTTGGCCTTCCCCGACTTAGGGAAAGATGGGGCTGTGTTAGTCGCTGGTTTCAGCCAACTGCCCTACGCCAGCCACATCCAAAACCGTCCTAACGTGCGCAACGCTTCCTACTTAGGGAACCTAGAGTATCGCTTCCCCGTGAACGATAACATCGAAATTGCTCCCGGTCTGTTCACCGTCTTGAATCCTCAAGGGGATGCTCGGAACGGCGCAGTTTGGGGTGCTTTACTCCGCACAACCTTCAGATTCTAAACTTGTTCTAGGTTGATGCCCAATCTTAAACACTTGGGAGTAATCACCTAAAATAGTCAAGGGGTGGGATTCCTTCCCACCCCTTGCTCTGTCTAAAGGCAAAAATTTCCTTATCAGGAATCTTTCGCAAAATGCAAGACTTTGCTATGATATGAGCTAAAATTCAGTGAAGTGTCTGATGGAAACGTATAATTCATCTCTCTGGGGTTAGGATTACAATTTGTCAGTAGGGGGGGACACTCCCGAGTTAAAGCCCGAAGACCTTAACAATGTTGTCCCATTAGTTTAGTGGTTGATTTGGGAACCGGACGTTGTAACGCTTGCCGTCAGCGTCTGTGGGATGTCAAATTACTTACAAGTCTATTGTTTCGTTTTCCCTTGTGAAGTGTGAGGAAGTATTGATGTCTAACAATTTGAGAAGAGCCTTATTAGCTGCACCTGCCACCCTTGGCGCGCTCTTGGCTGTTGCTGGGACGGCTGTTGCTAATCCGGTATCTACCAGCGACCTGCTGGAACAAGTTAATAGCTATACCACTGAAGGTAATACCACCTTGGGTCAATCCGGGTTTCCTGGTGCTTCCCAGTTTGGTGATGTTTCCCCCGGGGACTGGGCGTTCCAAGCTTTAGATGACTTGGTGCGTCGTTATGGTTGTTTAGCGGGTTATCCTGACGGAACCTTCCGAGGCAACCGCGCCTTAAGTCGCTACGAGTTTGCGGCTGGGTTAAACGCTTGTTTACAGCAACTCGAACGCATCATTGCTGAAACCACTGCCGAGTTTGTCACTCGTGAAGATTTAGAAACCCTGCGCCGTCTCTTGCAAGAATTTGAAGCGGAATTAGTCACCTTGGGGACTCGCGTTGATAACTTAGAGTCTCGTACCAGCTTCTTGGAAGATAATCAGTTCTCCACCACCACCAAATTATTGGGGGAAGTGGTCTTTAACTTGGATGTTCCCTCCGGGAAACGGGCTGTTCCTACCTTTATCACGGGAACGACTGGCAACGGTCTGACCAATAATGGTTCTTTGGGCGACACCATTGTTACAGACGCAGCAGGTAATGTGATTGCTTCCGAGGTAGGGTTCCGGGAACCCCCCCGTCAAGAGAAGATGGACAGCAATCTGGCATTTTCCTATCGGGCGCGTTTAAACTTTGATACAAGCTTTGTAGGGTCTGACCGTTTGCGCACTCGCTTACAAGCTCGTAATGCTCGGAATTTAACGGATGTTGCCAATATTGGCACCGATGGCCTGCGTCCCGATCGTTATGGCAACAGCAACAATAGTGTTGAACTGAGCAAATTGTGGTACTACTTCCCTCTGGGACGGAACATCCGTTTCCATGTAGGGGCTACTGGGATGAGTATTAATGACATCATTAATTCTTCTACCACCAGTCCTTACAGCAAAGATAGCTTACCTCTGGGGATGGTTCATAATCCCGCTTTCTTTGAAACTCATGGCTCTGGTGGTGCAGCTGTGGGGGCTAATATCAAGTTGAGTGATAATTTGGCGTTAGATATTGGCTACTTTGCCGCCAATGCCAATGAGCCGGATGAAGGGCTGTTTGGGGGGAGTTATGCCCTGCCTGTGCAGTTGAGCTTCAAGTTATCTAACATCAGTATGGCGTTAGGGTACTCCCGCACCTATGCCCCCAGTGGTGCAGTGAATTTGACTGCAATTGGCGATCGCTCTCGGACTCCTTTTGGTCAGAATGCCACCTCTGGCAACCATTACCACCTCGCCGCCAGTGTTGATCTCGGTCGGGCCATGAACTTGAGTGGTTGGTTTGGTTACACCAACGCCATTGGGGAAGCCACCGAAGCCGCTTTAGTAAGGGGTCGGAGCGCGGACATCTGGAACTGGGGCATTAACTTAGCCTTCCCTGATTTAGGTCGCGATGGTGCTGTTTTAGTGACAGGTTTCAGTCAACTGCCCTACGCTAGCCACATTGAAAACCGTCCTAATGTGCGCAATGCGTCCTACTTAGGGAACTTAGAGTATCGTTTCCCTGTGAACGATAACATCGAGATTGCGCCCGGATTGTTCACCATCCTGAATCCCCAAGGGGATGCTCGAAATGGGGCTGTTTGGGGGGCTTTACTCCGCACCACCTTTAAGTTCTAGGCATCACTTCTACCATCAAGGTTGACGAAAAAGGGGGGATTTTTCCCCCTTTTTTGGCTCTGTTTTCCTCCTACTGCTCAAGGCGCAAGAGGTTTGATAAAGCAGCGTCAATCCATCTTGATTAAATCCGTCACTCTCGGATTAATAATCTTCCGACCAATATCAAACTGAATAGCCAGATTGGTCTTTTTCCCACTGCCTAACACATGGGTCACTTGCCCTAAACCAAAAACTTGATGAACGGCTTGGTCCCCCACTTGCCAGACAATCTCCTCGGAAGGAGTCCCAGATCCCTTAGTTTTGCGAGTTTTACGGGCTTTACGGACATTGGTGCTAATTAACTCCTCCGGTAATTCGGCGAGGAATTGGGAGGGAACAGCAGGTTCTCGATACCCCCAGAGACGACGTTCTTGGGTATAGGTGAGAAACAGTTGTTCTTGAGCGCGGGTAATGCCAACATAACAGAGACGGCGCTCTTCTTCTAAGGAGAGAGGATCTTGGATTGCCCGTGCATTGGGGAATAGACCCTGCTCCATCCCCACCATGAACACAATGGGGAATTCTAGACCTTTGGCGGAATGGAGGGTCATGAGGGACACTCGGCCTGTTCCTTCTTCGAGATTATCTAAATCAGAAGCGAGGGACGCACTAGCGAGAAAGGCCTGTAAACTGGTGTCCTCGTTTTCTTCTTCAAACTGAGTCATGGCATTATACAACTCTAGGACGTTGCTCACGCGGTTATCTGCTTCATCGGTCCCTTGAGTTCGTAGGTTGTCTAAATACCCCGATGCCTCCATAATCCCGTCCAGAATTGCCGCCGCGCCTTGGTCTTGACTAGCAAGTTGGTACTCTTGAATCATTTTAGCCAATTGATGAATAGCTTTGCTGGCACGGGAGGCGATCGCATTTACCGAAGTTTCATCACTCAAAATCTCCCACAGAGGGACATTTAGCTCCGTTGCGGCCTGCATTAATTGGTCAATAGTCGTCCGTCCGATTCCCCGACGGGGAGTATTAATAATCCGCAGTAAACTGACCGTATCAGCCGGATTAGCAATCACCCGTAAATAGGCCAGAGCGTCTTTAATTTCTTTGCGGTCGTAGAATTTTTGACCCCCCACAATCAAATAGGAAATATTGGCCTGAAGTAGAACCTCTTCAAAGTTGCGAGATTGGGCATTGGTGCGGTAGAGAATCGCAAAACTGCCCCAGTTTAACTCAGGGTTTTCTGTAGTTAATGCTACAATTTGCTCTACCACAAAACGGGCTTCTGCTTGTTCATCACTGCCACGATAACAATAAATTTGTTCCCCACTGCCTCGGGTCGGTCGGAGAACTTTATCAATTCGATGGGTATTATTTTCAATTAAATAATTGGCCGCTTGGAGGATATTTTCTCGGGAACGATAGTTTTCTTCTAGCTTAACCATCGTCTGGGTTTCTGTATCGGGCAAATTATCTCCAAAGTCTTCTTGAAACCCTAACAAAATAGTATAGTCTGCCATCCGGAAGGAGTAAATCGATTGATCCGCATCCCCCACCACAAAAACAGAACGCTGTTCCCAATTCCATTGTTCCGACTTAGGTTCTCCATTCGTCGCCAAAAGACGAACTAAATCATATTGAATCCGGTTTGTATCTTGGTATTCATCGACTAAGATATGGCGGAATTGTTGATGCCAGTAGCCTAGAACCGTATCATTTTGCTGAAAAAGGCGGACTGGGACAAGAATTAAATCATCAAAATCTAGGGCATTATTCGCCGCCAATTGATTTTGATATTCTTCATATACGTCGGCAATAACTCGACCGCGATAGTTAGAATTTTCTTGGGCATAATCTTGAGGTGAGAGTCCTAAGTTTTTGGCGTTACTAATCGCATAACGCACGCTTTTGGGATTGAATTTTTTATCGTCTAAATTCAGTTGTTTGGTGGTAATATTTTTAACTAAACTTTGGGTATCGGATTCATCAAAAATGGAAAAATTGCGCTGCCAAGTGCGGCCTTGCTCATCTTGATATTTATTGATATCATAGCGTAGAATCCGAGAGAAAAGGCTGTGAAATGTCCCGATCCAGAGGGGTTTAATTACCGTTCGGTAAACTTTAGACCGGAGGGCGGTTTGTTCTTGGGAGGTGAGGGCATCTAATGGCTTTTGATACTTTTCAAAGGCTATTTTTTGACTAAATAACCGTTCGATGCGCTCCTTCATTTCCCGGGCGGCTTTGTTGGTAAAGGTAACAGCTAAAATATTTTCAGGATGAACCTTGTGGTGATTAATGAGATGAAAAATACGATAGGTTAAAGCTCTAGTTTTGCCGGATCCTGCCCCTGCAACCACAAGAAGAGGCCCACAAAAGTGTTCGACCGCAGATCGTTGAGAGGTATTGAGGGAGGCAAGAAAATCTGGAGTTGATATCATGAGAACGAGATGGAGAAATTGTACAGAGATTAAGAAGCGTGAAGAAAACGGCCGACTGTTCTAGGGTCTACACAGAACGTAAAAGAGTATGTCACAATTGGAAGGGGAGATAAGCGCGACCTTAAAAGCTGACCTTAAAAGCTAAGGTATCATCCTGTCCTCTGGTTAAACACTCATTCTAAGATTTTCTGAAGTTTATGCAAAATGCTGAGTCGTCTAGACAGGCTCAGTCTTTATGGAAGTTACGTCAGGTAACAGTGCAAGAAATAAGGGCGCTTCTAGACGCAGACCGAGTTAATTTATTAGCCTTTCAACCGGATGGGGTGGGAGTGGTGGTGAGTGAAGCGATCGCACGCCCCAACTACGCCCCAGATTGTCGGGCTGCCCGTCCGGTGTTGCCCTCCTTATTAAACCTACATTTTCCGGCTGCCGATATTCCCTCCACCTCACGGGTACGGTTTTTGGAAAGTCGCTTGGGTGTCCAAGTCAACACCATCACCCAAGAGGCGGTTTACTTCCACCTGAACCCAAAACGTCGGGAATCAGTCCATCCCCCTATTACGGCAGATCCCTGTCATGTGGAATATTTGGGGCATTTGGGGGTTCAGTTTTCCTTGACCATCCCGGTGATTATTAGTCAGGGGGTGGTAGTACCTTCCTCCTTAGCTTGGGCGGAACAGGAATGTTTGTGGGGCCTGGTGATTGTTCACTATGTCACACCTCCCCCCGAGAGTCCCCACGAGAAGTTACCACAACTGGAACTCTATATAGAGCGGCTACAACGGTTTTTAACCCGAGAACAGACTATCCGCCATCAGCACCGGGCGCAACAAGAGGAAAGTCTGTTGATGGAAATTCGCCAGTTATTGATTCATGGGGGAGAAACAGACTGTTGGCAAGTGGTTCTGGAAAAAGTGGTGAAGGCCTTGGGAGGGTGTGGAGGCTGTTTAACTTGGTATGGTTATTTAGAGGGGATTCAGCCCCAGTGTTATATCTTGGGGGATTATCCCTTAGAGGCTCATGAGGTTGTCCAACAGACGTGGCAGAACCTACTTGATACGGCCCCTTTAGAAGCGGTGACGGTTCCGTTGCACTTTCCCGCCCTCAGTATTGATTTGTTGTCTCCCGCAGCCCCAGATGTTTTGAAAACGGCGTTTCAGAATACATCGACTCGGCTGTTGTTGGGGGTAGGTTTACAGTCGGGTTATGAGTATGTGGGTCATTTGAGTATTTTTCGGCGGGGGCGCGATCGCCAAATCTATTGGGCGGGCAATCCAGAACGCCCCCAAGGGGAACGCCAGCCCCGTTTTGCCTTTGATCCTTGGTTGGAAACCGAAACCCAAGCGGTGGATTTTTGGTTAGAGGAGGACTATCAATTTATCAAACGGGTGGCCGAACAAATCTACACAGCCCTGCGTCAGCAGCAAATTGAGCATTTACGAGTCAGCCAACGGGGTTATCATGCCCTAACGCAACTGCCCAACCGTCAATTTTTGAGTGAAAAACTGGCGATCGCCCTGATTAACAGTAATCTCAATCATGAACTGGTGGCCGTGATTTTCATTGACCTAGATCGTTTCAAACAGGTGAATAAAGTCTTAGGTCATCGGGTGGGCGATGAACTCTTGTGTTTAGTCGCCCAACGGTTAAAAGAACACATTGCCCCCCCGAAAAACCTCCTCGCCCATTGGAGTGGGGATAAATTTGTTGGTTTATTACGACAAATCAAACAGGCCGAAAGCGAAGCCATCGAAACCCTCTGTCAGGATATTAGCCAAGAATTCCAAGAACCCTTTTATCTCAGTGGGCAGACCATTTATGTCACCTTGAGCATGGGGGTGGCCTTAGCTCCCTATGATGGCACCAATCCCGAAACCCTGCTTCTCCATGCCGAGGCAGCGATGTATAACGCCAAACAGCAAGGGAGGAACACCTATCAGTTTTATCGGGCCGCTTTAGGCGATCGCCTGAATCCCCTCTCCCTAGAAGCTGATTTACGATCAGCCCTGATTAACAACCACTTTCAGCTTTACTACCAGCCCCAAATTGACCTGAAAACCGGGAAAGTGATGGCAATGGAAGCCCTCATCCGGTGGCACCATCCCCAGCGTGGTCTAGTCTCCCCCTGTCACTTTATCCCCCTTGCCGAAGAAAGTAGTTTAATCTGTGATCTCGGAGTCTGGGTATTACACGAAGCTTGCTTACAATATAAAGTCTGGGAAAGTCTGGGCATGGAACATTTACGCATCGCCGTTAATGTCTCCGCCAGACAATTCCAACAAGTAGACTTTCTCAACACCATTACCGGGATTTTAGCCGACACTGAAACCCCTCCCTCCGCCATTGAAATTGAGATCACCGAAGGCACCGCCGCCAAAGATGTGGAATTAACCACCACCATCCTGCAATATTTACAAAATCTCGGCGTGACTGTCGCCCTCGATGACTTCGGCACGGGGTATTCTTCCCTCAATGCGATCAAACACTTTCCTCTCAATACCCTTAAAGTCGATCAATCCTTTGTGCGGGATGTGATCACCGATCCCACCGATGCCGCTATTGTGAAAACCGTCGCGGCCTTGGGACATGGGTTAAAATTACAAGTCCTCGCTGAAGGGGTAGAAACTTTGCAACAACTGGAGTTTTTACAATCGATTAATTGCGACTTAATACAAGGGTACTTATTTAGTCCCCCCCTGTCCTCCTCCGCCGCCACGGAATTCCTGCAAAACTGTGCCAACGGAGCCAGCTTACAATATCGTTTTAACGCCCACAACACCGGGGAAGATGACTTAATTAGTACCCATCCGGCCTTGCAAGACCTGTTAAAACAAGCTCAACGGGAACATCTGACCGCCCAAATTGCCCAACAGATTCACTCCTCCCTGAAATTAGAGGATATTCTCAACACCACCGTCCGGGAAATTCGCCATTTTCTCGGAACCGATCGGGTGATCTTGTACCAATTTAAGCCCAATTGGGATGGGCAAGTGGTTGTAGAATCGGTGGGGCCGGGGTGGAAGTCTTTGTTAGGGCAAAGTATCAACGATCCCTGTTTCCGGGTGAAATGCGCCCCCCTCTACCGTCGGAATCGCATTTCCGCCATCTCCGATGTGGAACATAGCCCCCTAGAACCTTGCTATCGTCAAATGTTACGCCGCTATGAGGTGCAAGGGAATCTAGTGGTGTCTATTGTGCGGAAAGAGGAACTTTGGGGGCTACTGATTGCCCATCATTGTAGTGGGCCTAGGGAGTGGCTGAACAGTGAAATAGACCTGTTACGTCAACTGGCCTCCCAAGTTGCGATCGCCATCTACCAATCCCAACTCTATCAACAACTCGAACAGGCCAACCAAGAACTCCGCCAAATTGCCACCCAAGACAGTTTAACCGGAGTAGCCAACCGTCGCGCCTTAGATGACTATATCCTCGAAGTGTGGGGACACTTACAACAAGAACAAGCCCCCCTCTCCCTCATTTTGTGCGATATTGACCACTTTAAATACTATAACGACACCTACGGTCATCAAGCCGGAGATCACTGTCTAAAACAAGTTGCTGGAGCCATGCAGCACGTTGTGGAGAATCCCCGGCATCTCGTCGCCCGTTATGGAGGAGAAGAATTTGCCATCATCCTCCCCCATATCACCCACACCGAAGCGCTGGAAATTGCTACCCATTTACAGCAACATCTGCACTCCCTTAAAATCCCTCATATTTCCTCCCCCATTAGTCCGTTTGTTACCCTAAGTATTGGGGTGACTACCCACGTCCCCCGAGCAGAAAAATCCCAGGATATCCTAATTGCTGAGGCAGATCAAGCACTCTATCGGGCAAAAGCCCAAGGGAGAAACTGCATTGAATCCATTACCCATTAATTGGAGTGTTAAAAAAGTGATAATCATTAATTGATGATTAATAGTTGATGGTGGGTTTTGGTATTTACTGTTTACTTTTAAAGGATGGTGGGTCAGGATTACAGCAATTCCTGTGTTGCCCAAGTTATTCCTTCTGACACACCCTACAAACTTGTTTACTATTTAGTGCTTAAATTCTTATGTCCTTTGTTGGTTTACATATTCATAGCGACTATAGCCTCCTCGACGGTGCATCCCAACTCCCGGCCTTAGTTAATCGTGCCGTAGAATTGGGAATGCCCGCCATTGCTCTGACCGATCATGGGGTAATGTACGGTGCAATTGACCTCATTAAAACCTGCCGAAATAAAGGGATTAAACCCATTATTGGCAACGAAATGTATGTCATTAACGGGCAAATTGAAGACAAGAAAAAACGCTATAAACGCTATCACCAAGTTGTTTTAGCTAAAAATACCCAAGGATATAAAAATTTAGTCAAACTTACCACAATTTCCCACCTAGAAGGAATGCAAGGGAAAGGGATCTTTACCCGACCTTGTATTAATAAAGACCTGTTAAAAGAATATCACGATGGATTAATTGTTACCAGTGCTTGTTTAGGGGGAGAAGTTCCCCAGAATATCTTAAAAAATGACCTCGTAGAAGCCCGGAAGGTTGCCCAGTGGTATAAAGAGATTTTCGGGGATGATTACTACTTAGAAATTCAAGATCACGGTTCCGCAGAGGACCGAATTGTTAACGTTGAAATTGTTAAAATTGCCCGGGAATTAGATATTCAAATTATCGCCACCAATGACTCCCATTTTATCTCCTGTCATGACGTAGAAGCCCATGACGCACTGCTTTGTATTCAGACGGGAAAATTGATTAGCGAGGACAAGCGTTTGCGCTATAGCGGCACCGAATACCTCAAGTCTGCCGAGGAGATGAAAGGCTTATTCCGTGACCATTTGAGCGATGATGTAATTGAGGAGGCGATCGCCAATACCATCGCCGTAGCCGAGAAAATCAAACCCTACAAAATCATGGGAGAACCTCGTATCCCTAACTACAAAGTTCCCGCCAATCATACCCCCGATAGTTACTTAGAAGAAGTCACTTGGCAAGGATTACTTGAACGGCTCAATTGTCGCCATCGTTCCGAAGTCCCTCCCCTCTATAAAGAACGCCTAGAATATGAACTTAAAATGATGCAACAGATGGGCTTTTCCACCTATTTTTTAGTGGTGTGGGATTACATTAAATACGCCCGAGATAATAACATCCCCGTGGGGCCAGGACGGGGTTCTGCGGCCGGTTCTTTAGTCGCCTACTCCCTAAGAATTACGAATATTGATCCCGTTCATCATGGCCTATTATTTGAGCGGTTTTTAAACCCTGAACGGAAGTCCATGCCGGATATTGACACCGACTTTTGTATTGAAAAACGGGATAAAGTTATTGAATATGTCACCGAAAAATACGGCAAGGCCAATGTCGCTCAAATTATCACCTTTAACCGCATGACCTCTAAAGCGGTATTAAAAGATGTGGCACGAGTGCTTAATATTCCCTATGCAGAATCTGATTTAATGACCAAATTAATCCCTGTTTCTCGGGGAAAACCCACCCGTTTAAAGGTCATGGTTTCTGATGAGACACCTTGCCCAGAATTTAAACAAAAATATGATACAGACCCCACCGTAAAACGCTGGGTAGATATGGCAATCCGCATTGAAGGGACGAACAAAACCTTTGGCGTTCATGCGGCTGGGGTTGTTATTTCTTCCCAACCGTTAGATGAAGTTGTTCCCTTACAAAAGAATAATGAAGGGGCGGTTATTACCCAATACTCAATGGAAAATTTAGAGTCTTTAGGTCTGCTAAAAATGGACTTTTTAGGCTTAAAGAATCTTACCACGATTCAAAAAGCCGCCGATTTAATTAAGCAAAATCGGGGGGTTGATTTGAATGTAGATCAACTGCCCTTAGATGAACGGAAAGCCTTACGAATTTTGAATAAAGGGGACGTGAAAAAAATGCCCCCAGATATTCAAAAAACCTATGGCTTATTTAAAGATGGGCAACTGGAAGGCATCTTTCAGGTGGAATCTGAAGGGATGAAACAAATTGTTAAAGACCTAAAACCATCTGGAATTGAAGATATTTCCTCGATTTTAGCCTTGTATCGTCCGGGGCCATTGGATGCGGGATTAATTCCTGATTTTATTAACCGCAAACATGGACGAGAAGCCATTCAATATGAACATCCCTTGTTAGAGTCTATTTTAGAGGAAACCTATGGGATTTTGGTCTATCAAGAGCAAATTATGAAGACAGCCCAAGACCTCGCAGGGTATAGTTTAGGACAGGCAGACTTACTCCGTCGGGCGATGGGGAAAAAGAAAGTGTCTGAGATGCAGAAGCATCGGGAGATTTTCATTGATGGGGCGACGAAAAACGGGGTATCTCAACGGATTGCTGAACATTTGTTTGATCAAATGGTTAAGTTTGCTGAATATTGCTTAAGCTATGATACAAAAATTCTCACGGTGGAGTATGGTGCGATCGCAATCGGTACAATTGTAGAGCAGGGTTTGCACTGTAACGTTTATAGCGTTGATCCCAATGGCTTCATTTACACTCAACCCATTGCCCAGTGGCATCAGCGAGGGGAACAAGAAGTTTTTGAATACACCTTAGAAAATGGTTCAACGATTCGGGCAACAAAAGACCATAAATTTATGACCCAACAGGGGAAAATGTTGCCCATTGATACTATTTTTGGGCAGGGTTTAGACTTACTGCAATTTTCGTTAGAAGAAACAGAAAATTCTAAAAAAGTTAGTTCTAATCAGGAGCATCTGATGTGCATTTAGTCGAAGTGAGCTAGTTTTTGTAAGGGGACAATACATCATGAATAACAGTCACATTCGACTCAACGTGATTACGAAAGAATGGGTTATTTTTTCCCCTAGTCGTCGTCAACGTCCCCAAGACTTTCAACAAGATCCAAGTTTACACATCGAACCCCCTTGTTATGACCCGCACTGCCCCTTTTGTAACTTTTCTGAAGTCTCTTCTGAAGTCGTTATTCTAGAAATTGCCAACCCTCAAAAAACGGGCTGGCAAACGAGAGTAGTTCCCAATAAATACCCAGCCTTAACACCTGATTCTAAAACCACTCGACAACTGGATGGGATTTATTTATCTATGCCCGGTTATGGTTGCCATGAGGTGATTGTAGAAAGTCCAAAACATCATTTAGATATTGCAACAATGCCTTTACAAGAGGTAGAAATTGTGATAGAAACCTATCATCAACGCTATTATGATTTAATGGTAGCTCACCAGAATATGATGGCGATTATTTTTCGCAATCATGGTCATAAAGCAGGGGCTTCTTTACAACATCCTCACTCCCAGATTATTGTTACAGGAATGGTGCCACAACATATTCGCTACGCTGAACAGGAGGCACAACGCTATTATGATACTTGGTCAAAATGTCTGTATTGTGAGATTTTAGCCCAAGAAAAAAGGGAGAGAGTGCGGATGGTGGCCGAAAGCAATTTATTTTTTGCTTTTATCCCCTTTGCGGCCGATGTTCCCTTTGAAATCTGGATTATGCCAAAAGTTCACCAAGCCGATTTTGGCAGTATTTCTGATGCGGAAAAGGTCGATTTTGCATCTATTTTAAGGCGGGTTTTACGGCAGTTAAAGACTAAGTTAAACAACCCTGATTATAATTATGTCATTAATACGGCCGCTCGCTATAAGGCTGAAGAACCTCAAGTCCATTGGTATTGTCAAATCCGCCCTCGTTTAACTACACCTGCGGGGTTTGAAATTGGTTCTGGGATTAGTATTAATCCTTCTTTACCGGAGTCTGACGCGGAATATTTACGGTCTTAATTAGGGCTTGCTGAATAACTCAGGGAGCGGGGGAGCAGGGGAGCGGGGGAGGAGGGGAGCAGGGGAGCAGGGGAGGAGGGGAGTCAGGAAGCAATTATCAATTATCAATTCTCAATTATCAATTATCAATTATCAATTATCAATTCTCCTAGAGTCTAGGATTCAAAACATCTGACCTGATTTTTCCCTTCGGATTTAGCAATATAAAGGGCTTTATCAGCCTTATAAATTAAGTTTTCTATCCGAGATTGAGTATCTGGGATTTGAGTAGCTACTCCTAAACTTAGGGTGACATAGGGAACAACAGAAGAGGCACAATGGGGGATTTTAAGCTCAAAAACCGCTTGACGAAGGGTTTCCGCAACGTTAAAGGCTCCATTTTGATCGGTATTGGGTAGTAAAACAATAAACTCTTCACCGCCATAGCGGGCAATTAAATCATGGGAATGCTTAAGCTGCATTTTGAGACTATAGGCAACTTTGATTAAGCAATCATCTCCGGCTTGATGGCCATAGGTATCGTTGTAGGGTTTAAAGTTATCAATATCACATAAAATAATAGAACAGGGGGTTTTTTCTTTCAGCATTCTCCGCCATTCTAATGTCACAATGCTATCAAATTTTCGCCGATTAGCTATCCCGGTTAAACTATCATAATGTGCCATGTCTTTGAGTCTTTTGTTGGCGATTTGCAAGGCATTCTCAACGGCATGACGACGTAAAATTTCCGCTTCATGTTCTTGAATTTTTTGCTGGAGCTTTTGATTTTTTTCTTGAAGTTCATCGACTAATTGGGCATAAGCCTTTTGTAAAAGCCTCAGTTGTAAATGAGTAGCAATTCTGGCCTGAACTTCGGCAATATGAAACGGTTTTGTAATATAATCAACTCCGCCAACAGCAAAAGCCTGTAGTTTCTGATCCACTTGATTATAAGCACTTAAAAAGATGACCGGAATATCTTGGACTTTGGGCATTGTTTTAAGCTGTTGACAGACTTCATAGCCGTTCATTTTAGGTAAACCAATATCTAATAAAATGAGATCGGGTATAGTCTTTTCAACGACTTTTAGTGCCATTTCGCCTGTAATGACTTTCCGAACTTTATAGCCTTGTTGCTCCAACATAGTCGCCAGCAGACGTAAGTTTTCTGGGGTATCATCAACGATTAGGATATCCGGCGGGTTTGTTGGCAAATGAGCGACCATTAGAGGCTTCCCTTGAATTAGGACGAGGGTCTATCAAATTGTTTTAAACTTTGAGCGGTGGCTTCGAGAATTTTCTCAAATTGAAAGTTTTTGACTAATATTTCTAAGCTGGCAGCTAGTGCTGAATTGGGGTAAGGAATGGCTTGAATCAAAGAAAAAATATGTTCTTCATCAGCAATGCTCACGGCTTCTTCAAATTGTTTGAGCCAAGGTTGTGGTTGTTGTTGGAGTTGGGCAATCCAAGCGTCAGATGAGGGCTGAACTTCGGCTAATTCTGGTTCTAGACTATTGTATTCTGAGGTCACAAGGGGGTTACTACTATAAGAATATTCTACGCCTAAATGTTCTTGCATTTTGGCTAGAATTTGGTTTTTGAGGAAGGGTTTACTGAGAAAATCATCACATCCGGCATCTAGGACGGCTTGGCGTTGTTGTTCAAAGGCGCTGGCGGTGAGGGCGATAATTTTAACGGGGGGTTGAGTTTGGGGGGGGAGTTGGCGTTCTTGTAGGCGGATTTGTTGGGTGGCTTCGTAGCCGTCCATGACGGGCATCCGAATGTCCATCCAGATGAGATGGGGGTGCCAGGTTTGCCAGAGGGCGATCGCTTTTTCTCCATTTTCGGCCTCTTTAATCTCGAATCCCAAGGGACTGAGTATAGAACGCAACAGATGACGATTCACGGCTATATCTTCCACAATTAAAATCCGCCATGAGGGTTGATGGGGGGCTAGGCCAATAATGGTTTGGGTTTCAGGTGGGGATAAATAGAGAGCCGAATTCACGGGCAGAACCAGAGAAAAGCGAAAACAGGTTTCTTGGGGAGGCGTTTCAGGACAGGGAACCAAGGTGGGAGGATGTTCCGGGCGAGATACCAGCCGCCAGTTGCGACTTTCAATTTCCATGTCACCCCCCATGAGTTCAATAAAACGGCGACTGATGGGCAAACCGAGTCCGGTTCCCTGTTGAGAGTTGCGTCCGACTTCGGTTTGCACGAATGGTTCAAAAATACTATTTAGTTCTTGAGGGGCGATGCCGGGGCCGGTGTCAATGACGGAAAATTGGAGGGGGATGAGGTGGGGATCGGAACTGGGCAAGATTTTAACCCGCAGGGTAATATAACCCTGTTGGGTGAATTTACAACTATTACTGAGCAGATTCATGAGGATTTGTCGCAGTTTGCTGGCATCGCCGAGGAGAGACTGGGGTAGGTTGGGGGGGCGTTCGATGGTGAAGGTTAAGCCGTTGGTTTGGGCTTTGAGGTAGAACATACTGTGCAGGAGGTCGAGGAGTTCATGGAGGCTGAAGGGGGCGATATCTAGGGAGATTTGCCCGGCTTCCATTTTGGAGAGGTCGAGGATGTCGTTAATGAGGTCGAGGAGGTGTTCTCCGCTTTGTTGAATGATGCCGAGATACTCTTTTTGTTCGGGGTGGAGATTGGAGTCTTGATGGAGGATTTGGCTAAAACCGAGGATGGCGTTGAGGGGGGTGCGCAGTTCATGGCTCATGGTGGCGAGAAATTGGCTTTTAGCTAAGTTGGCGGCTTCGGCGGCTTCTTTGGCGGCTTGTAGGGCTTTTTCGCTGCGTTTGCGATCGCTAATATCCCGAATCATAAACAGAACCTCATCGTCCCCGCTCAGGGTGACGCGCACTTCTTCTTGATAGGTTTGTCCATTTAAAGCAAATTCCTGCTCGTAAATGCACATTTCCCGCTTACTGAGAACTTGGTTCAGGACTTGCAGATGTCGGGAGGCAATTTCTGGGGGAACAACATCCATCATGTGCCTACCAATGCGGTGATGGTCAAAGAGTTTGGGGGAATTTTTAGCCGCGATAAAGTCTAAATAAATGCCACTGCGATGGACTCGGAACATCAGGTCAGGAATGGCTTCGATAATGGCTCGATAGCGGATTTCACTTTGTTGGAGCGCCCGGTCAAATTCTTGGAGTTGGTTTAACTGTTCTTGTAAGCGGTTTTGGAACTTGATGGTTTCGGTAATATCCGTATGGGAGCCAATCATGCGCACTACTTCCCCGGCAGCGTTTTTGATGTGAATGGCGCGGGAGAGGATATAAACAATAGATCCATCTTTGTGATAAAACCGTTGGGTCATCAGGAAGCGGGGGACTTTCCCTTGGTTGTAGTCTTCTACGAGACGTAAGGCTAAAACCCGATCTTCGGGCAGAATGACTTTTTCCCAACTCTCGAAGGTGTTGGGGAGTTCATGATCTAGGTAGCCGAGCATTTCTTTCCAACGGGGGGAGAAATAAATGGTCTGTTGCCTAAAGTCCCAATCCCAAAATCCATCATTTGAGGCTTCAATGACTAATTCTAAACGGAGGAGGGTTTGATGCAGTTGTTCCTCAATGCGTTCTCGCTGCTCAATTTCCCGTTGCAGTTGAAAGTTCTGCTCATCGAGATAGAGTTTCTGTTGTTTTTCTTGTTCTAACAGGGAGGCCTGGGCGATCGCAATCCCCAAACTGGCGGCCACCGACTCAATCAACTCAATATCCTCGTCATTCCACTCCCGGAAGATACAACACTGATGCAAGCAAATTAAACCGTTCGGTTGTCCATTGTAGGAGGTACGCACCACCAGCATGGATTTAATCTCTAAGTGCTGGCAGAGATCATGATGGCCCAAAAACAGGGAATCCATGTAAACATTGGGGGTGGCAACGGCTGAATCTTGGGTTAAAACGGTCTGAACATGAGCATTCCCTTCTATGGGAACCATAAAACCGGCTAGGGATTCATAGGGGCCGACAATATACTCCGCCACCAGAGGCAAGCAAGGCAGGGGATCGGGGTAGTAAGTATGAATCAAACAGCGATCCACCTGTAACACTTGGCCTAATTGTTCGGCGGCCGTGTTGAAAATGTGGTTCACATCCAAGCTGAGGCGGATTTTTTCGGTAATTTGGCGCAGTAAGACGGTGCGATTTAACTGTTTGGTCAGGGATTCTAAGGCTTCGCGACGGCGGGTAATATCGGAGTAAATGCCAATGTAGTGGGTGACTTTGCCCAATTGATCTCGCACGGGAGCAATGGAACAATCATTCCAAAACATCGACCCATCTCGGCGATAATTGCGCAGGGTAACGCGGCATTCCCGGGCGTTGGCGAGGGCTTGCCAGAGTTGTCGAGCGCCTGCTTGTTGGGTGTCTTGATCTTGCAAAAACAGGAAATTGCGGCCGAGGACATCAGAAGAGATATAACCTGTGAGGGATTCAAAAGCAGGATTGACGTAAATGGCGGGATAGTCCCCTCCGGTGGCATCACTGATAATAATGCCATTGGGAGAGGCGGCGATCGCCCGTTCAAAAACCCGAAGCTTTTGTTCCCGTTGTTTACGGTCCCGAATATCTTCCACCACGGCGATTAAATAATCCGGTTCCCCGCTCTCGGTTTGTACTAACGACAGGGTGGTATGTACCCAAATTTCCTCCCCTCGGGCTGTTTTATAGCGTTTTTCCCCGTTCAACGGTACTTGTTCCCCAGTCATCAAGACTTGAACCTGTTGTTTTGTAATGGGGATATACTCATCGGCGATTAACTCATACCAATGTTTCCCTAATAACTGTTCTGGCGGCTCTTCTAATAACTCACACAGTTTAGAATTAACCTCCAACAGCTGCCCCTCCAGACTAATCAACGCCATCCCCACCCCGGCCACTTCAAAGGTCGCCCGAAAGCGTTTTTCACTAGCTTGTAAGGCGGCGGCGGCTTCCTCTCGTTGGCGAATTTCGACCTCTAGGCGACTGTTGCGCTCTTGGAGCAATTTGAGGTTTTTGTCCTGTAAGTCCTCGACTTGAGCCTGTAAACTGGCAATGATGTCATTCACATCATGGGGGTTCACCGCCTCCAAAACACTGGTCTGAGTGACCAGCCCCAATAATTCCCCCTCTTCCCCTACAATCACCACGCGCCGCATCCCACGCCGACACATGGCCTCATGGACTGTCCAGAGGGAGGCATCGGGGGGGAGAGCAAAGACCGGAGAACTCATGACCTCCTTCGCTTTCACTTGAGAGAGATCCTGATTATGCCACTGGACTAAATCTCGTTCGGTGACGATGCCCACAGGAATTTTAACCGGGTGCTTCTGTCGCCGGACGGTTTTCACAATCACCACACAACTGATCTGATGGCTACTCATTAAGGTGGCAATATTTAACAGGGAGGTGTGGGGGGCTGCATCAATGACTGAATGGGTCATCACCTCGTGAATTTGCCGAATGCGCAGGATATCTAGGGGCTGTAAAAACTGGCGCAAACTGGCTAAGGTGACAATGCCGTAGAGTTGGCCTCGGTCTAGAATGGGGAGGTGACGGATGTGGTGGGATTGGAGAATTTTTAGGGTGGAGACTAAATCCTGTAAGTCGGAGAGTTCTGCGGTGATTAATTGCCGTGTCATGAGGTCAGACACGGTAATTTTTGACCCACTGAGGGGATGGGGAGGACGGGCTAAACATCGCACTATATCCCGTTCGGTGATAATGCCTTGTAAGTGACCTTGGTCTACGATTAGGGCATAACTGACGGGGGGCTGCCGTTGGCTCATGGCCGCAATGGTAGCTTGTAGGGAGGTGTTCGGTGCGATCGCTAAGGGAGCATGATCGACCCATGTTTTGCCTTCGGGAGCATCATCTACCATGATTTCAACTATCACGGGAATAGGGTTCGTAGTTGCGCTTGGGCGCCCAATCCGGTTCGTAGTTGCGCTTTAGCGCCCAATCCGGTTCGTAATTGCGCTTTAGCGCCCAATCCGGTTCGTAGTTGCGCTTTAGCGCCCAATCGGGAGTCAAGATTGATTAGTCAGTGTTACCTAATTATCATTGGTGCGCCAGAATTTCAAAGATTCCTTCTGTTACCGAAGTGATTAGACTTGACGCACCCTATTGACCGTTACGCTAAACGTTCCTCACTCCCTTGGTGAACCGTTTTCACCCACTTTAAGCGCTTAGGACGAATGGACATCCGCCCCGTCGTGGCTACCATGACCACAATCCAATGACACATATAGAGAGTGCCGCGTAAACTTTGCCCCCAATACCCCAACAACTGGGCAAAGGAGAAGCGAGAAGGGCGATTAATGCGAGATAACCCCATAGACATTCCTACAAAGGCAAAGGGTACCGTCAGGGCAGAGAGGGGGGCTAAAACAGAACCGTGATGGCGTAGGAGCATCATCATCACATCGGGGACTAAGGCCGTGGGGAAAATGTACTGGGTCATGACAAACATCAGCAAATCCAGAGTTTTCACAAAGCCCATCGGTTTCCGCACCATTAAGCGCCAGTAGTCTAAATAGCGTTGATAACCTCCTTCTGCCCAACGACTGCGTTGGTGCCAGAGGGCTTGGGGGCGGGTGACTCCCTCTTCATAAACGGCCGGGAAGAGACAAAAATCAATGTCCCAGTCGTCTAAATGGAGGCGAATGGTTAAATCTAAATCATCGGTAATGGTTTCTTCATTCCAGCCCCCACAACTGGCTAAGGCTTTCCGACGGACAAATTGACCATTGCCCCTTAGTTCCCCGATGCCCCCAATGGCGACCCGTTGCTGTTGAAAATAACTATCTAGGGCCATTTCTGTGGCTTGGCCTTTGGTCCAGAAATTTAGAGCAGCATTGGTGATGGCTTTGCGCACTTGCACCGCGCCCACATTTTCCGGTTGGAACATGGGTACGACACGACGTAAGATGTCTTCGGCTACCACGGCATCGGCATCAAACACGCCGATGATGTCCCCTTGAGTTTGGGGTAGGACTTGATTGAGGGCGCCCGATTTGCCCCCTCCGGCATTGGGGGGACGATGGACAACCCGCAATTGAGGATAGTCTAGGGCTAAAGCGTCTAAAAGTTCCGGTGTGCGATCGCTACTCGCATCATCAATCACCCAAACCTCATACTTGTCTTGGGGATAGTCCACAGCGCACAAGGTTTGAACTAGGCGCCCAATGACAGCCTCTTCATTTTTAGCGGCCACGAGCAAGGATACTGTGGGAGCCGCGGCTAATTCTCCCTCGGTGAGGGGCAGAGGATCGGCGGCGGGTTTGGCTAAAATGAGCCGTAAGCAATAGACGGCCAAAATCCCCGTAACACTCAACACTAGCCAAGTCCCCCAAGCGACGAGGTGCAGAGCAATCACAATCCCCCAAATCATAATCAGGGTAAAGGCTGCTTTGCGCCGACGGCCTTCTAAACCGAGAAAGAAATCACTGTTAAAGTCTTCTTCGTCTTCTGCGGGATCAGACCATTCCGCCAACAGGGAGGTTAGGGGATCAAGTTCTAAATCGCTTTCTTCAGGGTTAGACCAAAAATTATCGGACATAGCAGGTTCTTAAAGGGGTAAAGTGCCAAAATCGGAGACGGGGGCGTAAATCACCGAGGATACGCGGATATCTACTGTTTGCAATTCTAACGAATGCTGGGTCGATCCTCTTGGGAATGGTCAAAATCTCTGTCTTGGGGAATCGAGAATCCGGTTCGTAGTTGCGCTTGGGCGCCCAATCGGGAGTCGGGAGTCGAGAATTGGGAGTCGAAGAATCAAGAATTATTCCCTCTCCCCCGCTCCCCTGCTCCCCCGCTCCCCTGCTCCCCTGCTCCCCTTCCCTAGACTATCCCGAAACGGATATACTTCTGGGGCAACCCTTAGTGAAATGGCGTGACGGTTTAGAATGAATGAGTGGTTACTGGCGATCGCCGCCTCAATGCTTTCCATTTTGTGGGTAGAGTTGATTCGGGACATCTATCACCTTTTGGCGCACCTTTGGCCGCCATTGTATCGCTTGCACGTCTGGCATCATCGGGTATTTCGTCGCGACTTAACCCCCGTCAGTGAGGAAATCTACCGTCAAGCCCACTGGTACAATGATTTACCAGAAGCCTTGGTTATGTTGAGCTTTAGTCTGCTGCCCGGACTTTTGGCCTGGATTTGGGCGTTCCCTCACGGGGGGCTAGTGTGGCTGGGAACAGTTTACACCTTGGGCTTTTTGTTGAGTGCGATCGCCCGAGGCAGTGGTTTAGCCTATGCCGATGAACTCACAGACTTAACCCATCGTCCGGGTCCATTCAAAGAAATCCCCGCCCATTGGTTCGTCAACCGCACTTATCACTGGCGGCATCACTTCGACGACCAACAGGCCTACTATTGCGGAACTTTTACCTTTGTCGATCAAATTATGGGGACAGCACTATCACTCAAAGGCAAGCGGATTGCAGTAACAGGCGCTTCCGGCACAATGGGGCGAGCCTTATTAACCCACCTCAAAGCTAGGGGAGCCAAGGTTATCGCTTTAACCTCTCGCCCAGAGGCCGTCATATTAGATGGGGAGACTACCCCCCTGAAAACCCTCACCTGGCAAGTGGGGGAAGAAGCAGCCCTAGCCGAAGAATTAGAGAAAATCGATATCCTGATCTTGAATCATGGCGTGAATGTTCATGGTAATTGTCAGGAAAATGCGATCGCCCAATCCTACGAAATTAACACCTTCTCCAGTTGGCGACTCCTAGAACTCTTCCTCAAAACCGTCCGCACCAACGACCACATCGCCACTAAAGAAATCTGGGTCAACACTTCCGAAGCCGAAGTAAACCCCGCCTTTAGCCCCCTCTATGAACTCAGCAAGCGCACCCTCGGCGATTTAGTCACCCTACGGCGTTTAGATGCCCCCTGCATCATTCGCAAAATCATCCTCGGCCCCTTTAAAAGTAACCTTAACCCCATTGGAGTCATGTCCGCCGATTGGGTCGCCCGACAAGTGGTTAAACAGGCCCAACGAGACACCCGCAACATCATTGTCACCATCAACCCCATCACCTATCTCGCCTTCCCCCTCAAAGAGTTTTTCGTCTCCAGCTACTTTAAACTCTTCACCCAGCGCCCCCCAAGCCCTCAATAACGGCCATCACAGCAAGCAGAGAATCCACATAGCGATACAATGAACTTGATCTAAGTTAGGTGGCCACACCATCGGTCAGAGTGCCTTTAAGGATTCAATTCCCCAACACTCCCACCCGTTTAACTGCCCCTTGTGCCGTTTTTTATTGACCCAACAAAACGATGACACCAGAAACCTCCAACACCCCCGACAGTTCTAAACCCTATACCCCCGACTTTCAAAACCTTGACAGCAGCTTTGAACATAGCCCCACTGCCGTCCCAGAAACTCCCGTTGTAGAAATTCCCCCAGAAGATATTGAGGCATTGATGGCCTATTTAAACACCATTAAAGCCTTTACCCAATTAGCCCAAAGTTCTTTTATCTTGCCCCCACGCGCTAAAGAAAACTTACCTAAACTAACGGAAAAACTCAATAACTTACCCGAAGAAACTCCTAAAGCCGTTGCTCGTGCGATTAACATCTGGTGTAATGGTCAAGGTTCACCGGATTTATTAACTGATTTAAACGACCGAGAAAGTAACTTATCTCGTCAAGAATCTAGTGATTCTCCTCCCGGTGCTGAAGGCTTAAAACAACAAATTGCAGAAAGTATTGTTGCCCTGAAGCAAGTCTTACCCCCAGCTTAGTGTTCCTTACCGAATAAATTTGTAGGTTGGGTGAAGCGACAGCGCAACCCAACACCAGTAAACTAGCGAAAAAACTTGTAGGTTGGCTAAAGCGACAGCGCAACCCAACACCAGTAAACTAGCGAAAAAACTTGTAGGTTGGCTAAAGCGACAGCGCAAGCCAACCCAGGTAAACTAGCGGAAAAACTTGTAGGTTGGCTAAAGCGACAGCGAAACCCAACCCAAGTAAAATCAAAAACACCTGCTTGCCAAGACCATCAAGACCAGATAAGCTTTAATTGATTTGGGTTAACTTAAGGAAAAAAATATGATTGATGAACCAATTTATGCCCCGAACATTTATCTCTTTGCCTTTCAAAATGCAAAATTTATTGTTTCAGATAATCGGGGAGAATTGGTTGATCCACAGTGGATTTATAAAACTAGTAAAACTATTTTAAGTCAATTTCATCTTGATATTAATGAGATTAATTTCGAGCTAAAATCGGGTAAATTCCCACCCACCCGCCTTCATTTATTAAATAATAATGACCAAAAAAGTAGCTTACCCATTGACTTATCTGTTCCCTTAGAACATGAGGGACAAAACAGCTTAAAAGGGCGGATTTATCCCCTGTGGATTGAGGATAGTTACGCCTTGGGGTTAAATATTCGCTACCCCCAAGGGGAGGGAGTGGATGCCGTTGCCATTGATGACCTAAAAAACTTTAACCCCGCTAGTTGTTTTGCCCGACAAACCATTAAAAGTAATTTAGGGCAAACGGTTTTAATTACGGGATTTTTAAACCAAGAACAACAACGGAAAAAAACGAAAGAATTAAGGCAACTTGCCGATGAGTGTTATCGAATTTTTACGGGATTAGAACCTGACGTTACTTCTCAGCAAGAATTGCCATTTTATAAAACTGGAAAATTATTCGGTAGCCCCATTTTTGAGTATGGGATTCCCTGCCATGAAGATCCTAACGGTCATATTTTAATCTGGTTTTTCTTTTCCGAGTCTACCAGCGAAAACTTTATTGACTGTTATCAGCAATTCACCGATATTTTTTGTTACCGTAACAAAGTGATTAAATCCTATGAAAATAGTCAACTGGACTATCAGCAGGGGATTCAGATTTGCAAAGATTTAGAACAGGATATTGCGGAAATTAAGAATTTTTCTAATGATGCGACGTTGAGGGAGCAAGAACTGCAAAACCTGAAGCTGAAACTGAAACATTTGCTGAAAACGGCTTTAGATTATTCGCAAATTTTGCGCAATCTGGAGTATAACTACAACTCCATTAAAATTAATATGGAGAATTATCAAGAGAAACTGACTGAAGTTGTGCAACGGTTGCAGAAATTGGGACATTGGCGGAATGCGGACTTAGTATTTTTAGAGGAGTTTTATCAACAGGATTGCCCGAAATATCAAGCCCAGATTCAGGCGAATTTGTTTTATTTGCGGCATGGCTTGCAGTTGTTGGATCAGGCGATCGCAACCATTCGCGGGATTACAGAGATAGATCAAGCCGAGCGCGATCGCACCCTCCACACCCTAATCCTTATCATTGGCGTAGGAGTTGGCAGTGGGGTAATGTTTGCCCATAGTTTCTCCCTCACCCTACCCCAAACCTCAACCGAGGAGAATATCCCAACCAATCCAGCCCTCCAAACCTTCAGTTACAGTTTAGGAGTCGGCCTCTTTTTTGCCCTGCTGACCTATCTTTGCCGGAAATTCTGGAAAAACCGATAAAAAGAGCAGTCCGTAGGTTGGGTGATGTGGGGGGTGTTCATCCACTCAGAAACCGGGTTTCTTTCATCAAAACCTCCTGGGTCTGAAACCCCGTCCTTTAAGGACGGCTTTGTATTTTTCTGGTAATATTGGAAATATCGAAAAGCGAAAACCAAGGCTATTCGATATTAGCACCTTGAAAATTGGATATAGCGGGTTTCGTGTCGAAAAGCTGGCACGAGTAAAATATCCAAGCAACAAGCACAGTCTTGATTGGACACCGTACCGCCGGGCTGGCGGAATCGGGACTCTGTAACGGGTTAAAAAGTCTGTGGACATGGCGTAAGACGGGGACATAACTAATGAAAGTTGGTGGTGTACGCAGATGTGAGTGAAGCAGAAACTCAAATCGTGAGGTTTGGGAATCACCGTGGCTTTAGTCCGGTGAGGAGGTCAACTCTCTGTTTTCCCGCTACACCTTAGCAGAAACCCGGTTTCTCCTTTTGATTTGGGGGGGTGTTGGGTTGCGCTGCGCTTCACCCAACCTACAGATCGCGAAACAATCAACAATTATTGATTATTGATTATCAATTGTTTTGTTGGGTTGCGCTGCGCTTCACCCAACCTACAGATCGCGAAACAATTAACAATTATTAATTATTGATTATCAATTGTTTTGTTGGGTTGCGCTGCGCTTCACCCAATCTACAGATCGCGAAACAATTAACAATTATTAATTATTGATTATCAATTGTTTTGTTGGGTTGCGCTGCGCTTCACCCAATCTACGGGGGGTGGGGGAAAAGTTAGAATGGGGCGTGGCTGGTTGAGCAATTGCTCCCCCAATAGTTGTAGGTTTACGGGTGAGGAGGAGAACATGAGTTTAACGGGAATTGTCCTAGGGGGGTCGGGTGTACTTGGTACATTAATCTGTGAACAGTTGCGGCAGGTGTTGGGGGAGGAGTTGTGGCTGAGGGTGGGCGATCGCAATCCCCAACGAGGAGCCGCCACAGCCCGCCAATTAGGAGGACAAACCACCTCTACCCGAGTGGATGCCCATTCAGACACCAGTCTAGATCAAGCCTTAGCGGGGGTTGATTTTGCCCTAGTCGCCCTCAATCAACCAGAACCTCGCATCCAAAGGGCTTGTCTCCGTCGAGGAATTCCCTGCATTGATGTCACCGCTAAACGGGAGTTCACCCAACAAGTGCGACAGTTGGACTCCGAAGCCCAAGCTCAAAAGGTTTCCCTGCTCTTAGGGGTGGGGTTTCTCCCCGGTTTATCGGGTTTAATGGTCAAATATTTCAGCCAAAACTGGGACGCGGTGCAATCCGTGGATTTAGGTTTGTTGCAAAATGGCAATGCTCGGGTGGGTCGCTCCGGTATTCTAGATATGATCGGCATTATTGCTGCCCCGGTGCCGGATATCCACCCCCCTCATGACCTCATTCCGGGCTTTCTCAAAACCCGTTCCCTCGGCTTTGGCGACCTCGCCCCTCAACAGTCGGTTCATCTAATCAACCACATGGAAGCCCAAGAGTTACGGGCGTTTTTCCCCGATTTCCCTGTGCGCTATTGGACCGCCTGGAACCGTCCACTCCTTAATCAGGGATTCCGATTTTTGCAACATTTGGGATGGTTGCCGAAATTAGCCACCTCGCCCTTGATGATCTCTTTAGCCGATCAAATTGCCCAATCTCACCAACCCGAACAACCGGAAACGGCTGCCCTTAGCGTAGAAGTACAGGGGAAAATTGCCGGAGAAGCCCGCAGTCGTTGGGGAACGCTGATTGTTCCCTCAGATTATGGCATTACCGCACGGGCGGCGGGAATTTTAACAAAACTTGTCTTAGAAAATCCGACCTATGGGGTGCATCTTCCGTTTGAATGTTTCGACTGGGAGATAGTTTACCAAGCTGGATTAGGGGAGGGTGTGCAATGGATGGAAGGAGAAGATCGGCTTGAATGCAAATAATTAAGGGACAAAAATTGATGGTAATTCACAAAAGACGCTGGTTCAGTGCTGGGATGATGGCGGTTATGCTGTTAATGGCGGGCTGTGGCACTCCTGAGAGTAACGCCCCTTCTGGCGAGGCAACGGCTCCCCCGGAGGCACAGGAAACCCCGACAACAACCGGACAATCTCCCTCAGACGTGACTCAAGCCCCCCCCAACAGAACCCCAGCGTCGGGCGGAATCTCTAGCACCTCAGAGGAAGAAGTTGTGACCAGTTACCCTCAACGGGCGACTTTTACCCGTTTACAGGCGGGGGATTTAATGTGTTATACCCAAGTGATGGATCCTCAAGGACAGGTGTTTGATTTGGGGGCGACGTTTGAAGTGTGCGATCGCCAATCTGAACTGATCAACCAAAAAGTCCGCCTCCTCTATAGCCTAGAGAATGTCGCCGACTGTGAAAGTAACGAACCCTGCGGCAAAACTCGCCAAGAACAATTAATCTCCGATGTGGTGCTATTAGGAGACAGTTGGCAAGTCTGGAGTAATGGCCAATGGACTGTCACTGTGGGACGAATGGAACTCGGAGACATCGGCAGCCAAGGCATGACCTACTATGGCTGTGATGCCCAAAATAATTGTCTCGCCCTTGATGAAGGGATGACCATTTGCCGCAATGGCATCTGTAACATGACTTGGAGTAATGGCGACTACACCTATACCCTGTCCAGTGAAATGCGGGAAGATGGAGACGGCCCCACTCGTCTCCTCGTGTTTCAAGGTGAACGGGAACTGGTCAACGCACCGGGGATGAAAATTGTGGAAGCCAGCGACTCCTAAACCCTTGATAGTTCTAGCCTATGGCCATTAATCTCGCTCAAGAAGCGATCGCCGTCTTACTCGACCTTGCCCAACGGGGCGAAATTGACCCCTGGGATGTGCAGGTGATTGAAGTCATCGACCGTTATCTGAGTAAACTCGCCCTAACCGGAGATTTAGAACCCGGCAAAGAAACCGCCGACCTGCCCCAGTCCGGCCAGGCCTTCCTCTGGGCTTCCATGCTGGTATTGCTCAAAGCCAACACCCTAGATGAGGTCGAGGAAGAGCCAGAAGACGAGGAAATCGGAGAATTTGACTCAGATGACCTAGCGCGCCCCGAACGCGCCTTACCGACCCGTTTAGAGCGGCATATTCGCCGCCGTCCTTCCGCCCCACCCCTGCGGAGAAGACGAGTCACCCTACAGGAGTTAATCGAGCAGATTGAGGCGATGGCCGTAGTCTTAGAGTCCAAACCCGCTAAACCTCGGGTGCGATCGCGTTCCCCCTCTCGGCGAGAAGCCCTCCGCACCATTGCCGAACTCGCCCACAACGAAAACCTAACGGAAATGGCCGGACTATTAGACCAGTTTTTGAGCCAAAACTTCCAACAAATCGCCGGAGAACAGGAGAAAATCGCCCTCGACCAACTGGTGGCCTTCTGGAGTCAGCAGCAAGGGCAATCCTCACCCTCTCAACCCTCCACCCACGACCGAGTAGGGGTATTTTGGGCGCTCCTCCTGCTCTCCGCTCAATCCAAAGTCGAGTTAGAACAACAAGAATTTTATCAAGACCTGACCATTAAGCCCATTTCCCCCTGATTGAGGATCAGGGATTGGGATACAATCAAACAAGACAAACGCAGATTTACAGTAAAGGTTCGAGGGGAAAGTATAACGATGAAAGCCATGATTCTGGCGGCTGGGAAAGGAACAAGGGTTCGTCCAATTACCTACACCATTCCAAAACCATTGATCCCGATTTTACAAAAACCCGTGATGGAGTTCCTGCTAGAACTCCTACGTCAGCATGGCTTTGATCAAGTTATGGTCAATGTCAGTCACCTCGCCAACGAAATTGAAAGCTATTTTCGCGATGGTCAACGGTTTGGGGTAGAAATTGCCTACTCCTTTGAAGGGCGGATTATGGATGGTCAGTTAGTCGGAGAAGCCTTGGGATCTGCTGGGGGCCTGCGACGGATTCAAGATTTTTCCCCTTTTTTCGATGATACCTTTATTGTCCTCTGCGGCGATGCCTTGATTGACCTGGACTTAACCGAAGCCATTCAATGGCATAAATCCCGAGGTGCGATCGCCACCATCGTCACCAAAACTGTCCCCAAAGACCAAGTATCCAGTTATGGCGTAGTTGTCACCGATGAAGAAGGCCGCATCAAAGCCTTCCAAGAAAAACCCTCCGTCGAAGAAGCCTTAAGCACCATGATCAACACCGGGATCTACATTTTTGAACCCGAAGTGATTGATTATATTCCCTCCAATCAAGTCTTTGATATTGGGGGAGATTTATTCCCTAAATTAGTGGAAAGTAACGCCCCCTTTTATGCCATTGCCCGAGAATTTCAATGGGTTGATATTGGTAAAGTTCCCGATTACTGGCACGCCATTCGCAGCGTCTTACAAGGAGATGTCCGCAACGTTGCCATCCCGGGAAAAGAAGTTTTTCCGGGAGTTTATACCGGATTAAATGTGGTGGTGAACTGGGATAAAGTCCACGTCAAAGGCCCCGTTTATATTGGCGGCATGACCCGCATTGAAGACGGAGCCACCATTATCGGACCCACCATGATCGGCCCGAGTTGTCATATTTGTAGTGGTGCAACGGTGGATAATAGTGTAATTTTTGAATATTCCCGTCTCGGTGCAGGCATTCGGTTAGTAGATAAGTTAGTTTTTGGGCGTTATTGTGTGGATAAAAATGGCGCAACCATTGACGTTCAAGCCGCCGCTTTAGACTGGTTGATTACCGACGCTCGACAATCCCCCCCCCATCAAGAACCAGCCGAACGGAAGGCGATTGAGGAGTTGTTAAGAGAGTGAACTGCTTACCTCTCCCCACGAGTAGAGTTATATGCCTAACGGCACGCTCGGCGTTAATGTTCACGTAGTGGCAAAGCAAGCCTTACTGAACAGCCTAGTCTTGTCAACACCCTCCCCCCTCGTTTGGGGAGAACTGCGGTTTAATGGAGAAAGGTTAATCACGAAACCTTGATCCCAGCAGTCTGCTTTAACACCACACGGAGTTGTTTTGTTATGACACAATCCCAACGCCCTCCCGCCCCTCCCCGTCGTCCTCCTGCGGCACCGCCCCCACCGGGACGGGGTGCCGCAGCGTCGGATGTCACCCAACAGATGGCCGTACCCGCCCGGGCGGCAGGTCGTCCCATTGCTCCAGCTATTGCCAAATCGGACAAACCCCAACGCACCCCCGGACATCCTTCCATGGAGGAAATTATTAACCGGGCGAATAAAGATGGGTTCTCGGATATTCACTTAGGAGTAGGGGAAGAACCAAGGGTGCGCGATCGCGGTGAAATGATGAAACTCGATTATCCCATCACCGATGACAACACCTTCTGGAGTTGGATGCACGAAATTGTCACAGAACAAGAAATCCAACAGTTCAAAGATACTAAAGAACTAGACACCGCCAAACAATACGACTTTGCCCGAGTACGGATTAACGTCTTTGACACCCTCACCGGTCCAGCCATCGTCATGCGGTTGATTCCCTTAAAAATCCTGACCATGGAGCAGTTACGCTTACCCCCTGTGTTTAAGGATATTTCCGACGCACACAAGGGCTTAATCTTGGTCACAGGCCCCACAGGATCCGGGAAATCCACCACCATGGCGGCAATGGTGGACTATATCAACAAAGAACATTCTAAACACATCATCACCATTGAAGACCCCATTGAATTCATCCATAAAAGTCAAAAATCTTTAGTCAAACACCGGGAAGTCGGTACCCATACCCTCCTGTTTGATAACGCGCTCAAAGCCGCCTTACGGGAAGATCCAGACCTGATTCTGGTAGGGGAAATGCGGGATAAAGGCACGGTAAACACTGCTCTCAAAGCGGCGCAAACGGGTCACTTAGTGATGGGAACCTTGCACACCAACAGTGCGGTCAAAACCATTGAGCGGATTTTGAACCTATACACCGCCGAAGAACAAATTTCCATGCGGATTGCCTTGGCTGAATCAGTGGTAGCGATTATTGCCCAAGGGTTATGTCGTACCACTGACGGCAAACGGGCGGCTTTTCATGACATTCTGATCAATACAGAAACCATGAAAGAATATATCGCCAAAGGGAACTATGAGGAAATGCACGAGTTAATGAAACAAGGGGAATTTGATGGGATGTTGACCATGAACCAAGCCCTGTATAGTTTGTATCAAGAGGGACGAATTACCGAAGAGACGGCGTTAGAAAAATCTCCCACCCCCAACGAAATGGCTCAAATGCTACGCGGTCGGGTTTAACAAGGGTCTGGTGAATAACTCGGGGAGTCGGGAATCCTCTCCCCTGCTCCCCTGCTCCCCCGCTCCCCCGCTCCCCCGCTC
>NZ_JAIHOM010000053.1 GCF_026130165.1 Spirulina subsalsa FACHB-351
TCCTCCCCCCCCTCCTCCTCCGGTTTCCCCGCTCTCCCCCTCAGAGCAGAAACTCAAGGGGGAGGCTTATCAGCGTTTACAGGATTTGTTAAAAAAGCGGCGTTTTGCTCGGGCGATCGCTTTAGTGGAAGGATTAGCCCTCCGTTTACCCCAAGATGCGGAGGTGAGACAATGGCAGGCGATCGCGTATCAAGCTTGGGGACGACAACTGATTCGTCAAGGTCAACCCGCCAAAGGCAAAATCTACCTGAAAAAAGCCCTGCGCACAGATCCCCACAATCGGGCATTAGTGGCGGAAATTGCCGAAGAATTCCGGCGTTTAGGGCAGTTGGTGTAAATCAACGCTTGACTAACTTATACAAAGGCGATAAATCCGCCGCCCCAAATTGAATACTATGGGCAACGCGGAAGGTTTCTAGCACTTTAATAAACCAGACTACATCTGACTGGGGAAATTCCTCATAATGATTAAACAGAATCGCCAACCGCTTTTCTAACTCCCCTAAAACTGGAGGACAAAGTAAGACAACTTTTAACAGTAACCCAATGGTCGAAGCTGCTCCTAAATGGGTGACTAAATCCATGAAAAGATAATGATTAACACTCTGGGCATTTTCCACTAGCAAAAAACTCAGTAACTTGGTACAAGTTCGTAAAATCAAGGAGTTACTCATTTTTTGGTGGTTGTAATGAGTTAATGTTTCATTAAGGCATTTTTTGAGTTGGGGATTCAACTGATGGAAGGCAAAATCTGAATCTAAATTTGAGACTAAATAGGCGAGTAATTTATCCTTAAACTCTTCATAGGAAGAGATTTCGGGGATATGACTACTAAAACGTTCGGCTAACTGCTGATAGGTATAGTTCCCCTGTACTTTGCCAAAAAAGAGACGTAAAGCAATGGCTAATTCGCGATCGCTCAAAAACGTTGGATTCTTCTCCCGTCGTAGAATCCGCCCCGCCCCTTGGGAGAGTTGCCGGGCTTTAGCAATTTCGGCTAAGGTCACTTGATAGGTGACAAAGCGATTTAAACGAAACTCAAAACGATGTTGTAGACGAGATTGAATTAACTTAATGGTTTGCTGTTGCTCATAGGTACTCTCATCATCTAATAAATAGTGGCGGAATAAATAGGTATAGCGGTACAGTAAAACCTTCACTAATTGACGATTGGGATCTTCACTATCCTTCACCGGACAAATGACCCGCGCCAACCGTTGGAGCATTTTATACTGGTGAGTTTCAACAAACATTTCTGCGAGTTGCCGTAACCGTCGCACAGAGCGAGTTTGCCTCATTCCGGGCGGCGGAATTTCTTGAAAGAGAGCAATGAGTTCCGGAATAGCATGGCGTTGTTTGCTGTCTAATTGCCAATAATCAATCAGTAAATAACAGCAGTGATTTAGGAAAAAATGAT
Source organism: Spirulina subsalsa FACHB-351 (assembly GCF_026130165.1). Classification (GTDB taxonomy): domain Bacteria; phylum Cyanobacteriota; class Cyanobacteriia; order Cyanobacteriales; family Spirulinaceae; genus Spirulina_A; species Spirulina_A subsalsa_A. The sequence continues at coordinate 1,418 of NZ_JAIHOM010000053.1, forward strand.
ACTCATTTTCGGCTGACTTTGCATTAACAATTTTCTCTAACGTGGCTCTAATCTTTAAGTCAGAATACTCACCACTATCAATAAATAAACAATGAAACCGTTCTAAAACTTCTGTAGGATCCTGTTTCTGTACACAGTCGTTGAGGTGATCGTAAATCTCCCGTTGGAGTTCTTCTAGGTCAATGGTATCAATCGCTACAGTTCTCCAGCCTGCTCCCGGCCCCCTGGGCTGGACTTGAGAAAGTTGGCTGGTTTCGGCGATATTGTGTTGATTTTGCTGTCTTTCCCGCACTTCTTTGACCATCACTCCTACTAAGTCCGTGAGTTGCATGGTTTTCACCAGAGTACGGATGCGTTGATACCCTTGGGGAGAACCTTCAAAATGGACAATCGTGGGTTGAGCGAGTCCTCCTTGAATGTCCAGTATTTGTAAATCCACATCATCGGAGACTTTTTGTAGGCGCTTTAGGATTCCCCACCGTTGCGCTTGAATATCTTCTACGGTTAACGGTGATACAAGTTCCCAGTAAATTGACTTGCCAAACCTACTCATGTTGTTCTCACTGTCTCTGTGACCTAATAGCTGTGACCTAATGAAGCTATCCCCACTTGCGAGGGCGCTCCTGTGGGGGTGTAGAGAGGCTAATCTCGGACTCCGCTCTTGAGAACCTTTGAGATTGCAAGACTCAGTTACTAACCCCTAAGTCCACAGATCACTTTAATGCTCCTGACCAATAGGAAGAGGGTGCTTTGAGGGAGTACCTGTTATTCTAACCTTTTCTCCCGAAAACGGAACAATGAATATCCTAGTCTTTTTGCTGGGGCAACCATTGAACATCAAGAAGTTGCTCTAGACTGTAGGGGCATTCTGGGGGGAAGTTTAGGGAGTTTTGGGTTTTAATCTGGACAAAACCGAGGGCATCTTGATAAATAGAGTCTCGTTCTGAGGCTAAATATTGACGGAGATTAGTGGTTAATTTGCGCTTGAGTTGAGTGCGAAAGGTATAGATTTCTCCCTGCCAATGGATTTGATTATAGGGGGCTTCAGCTTGCCAGTATTGTAATAACAGAAGATGGCGAATAATTTGTTCTAAAAGACTAGCGGCTGCGTTTTTCTTATCTTTACCCAAATCCTCTAATTCCTCAATTAAATGCTCTAAGTCTAGTTGATTAAATTGTTGCTTCTTTAACAAGAAAATTGTTTCTTCTAACCATTGCAAATCATCAATATCATACAGTTTTTGTAAGTTTGTTAGGCGAGTCATTGGCGGTCATCTTGGTGGAAAGGACTAGAATTAGGGGGTATTTTCTCTATTTTCGGTGTTTTTTCCCTGTTTTCTTGCAAAAGACAATCTTCTTGCTACACTATATGAACACTTGGAATTTTAACATTGGGATGAGCATTGAGGGTTAGACCTTGAATGCTCGGTTTTGTGTGACGGATCTGGGGAAGTTCGGTAAAATCTAACTGGAAGAGAAAGGGGGTGAAAATGCGTCTGTTTAAAACAGTGGCGGGCTTACGAACCTATTTAGCTCCGATTTGGCATCAGCAAGGGGTGGGTTTAGTGCCTACGATGGGGTCATTACATCGAGGCCATAGCCGCTTAATTGAACAGGCTCGACGGGAAAATGAAGTGGTAATCGTGAGCATTTTTGTCAATCCCCTTCAGTTTGGTCCACAGGAGGATTTTCAACAGTACCCTCGCGAGTTGGAGCGGGATTGTGAACTCTGCGAGGAGTTGGGGGTGGATGTGGTGTTTGCGCCGAGTCCAGAAGATTTGGCGATCGCGCCTTCGGGAAAAAACAACGGCAAAGCCACACCCCTCCTCGAACAAACCACCCTGGTCCAACCCCCCCCTTCCCTTGTCACCGGACTCTGTGCAACCTATCGGCCTGGTCATTTTCAGGGAGTGGCCACCATTGTTGTAAAATTGCTTAATGTGGTGCAACCCGACCGCGCCTATTTTGGCGAAAAAGACGCGCAACAAATAGCCATTATTCAAAATTTAGTCAAAGATTTAAGTTTAGCTGTGGAAATTCGAGCTTGTCCAACCGTGCGGGAAGAATCCGGTTTAGCCTATAGTTCTCGCAATCAGTATTTAACGCCCCAACAAAAGGAGCAAGCCGTGGCCTTGTCCCGCAGTTTACAACGGGCTAAACAGGCCTTTAACGCCGGAGAACGCAATGGCGATCGCCTGTTAGAAATGGTCAATCGAGAACTCGCCAAAGAACCCGCCTTATCAGTACAGTATGCCCAATTAGTCGATCCCCAGACCCTCGCCCCCCTCGGGGAAGTGGAAGATGAGGGGTTATTAGCGATCGCCGCCTATCTCGGTCAAACCCGATTAATTGATAATATCGTGCTGCGTCAGCGTCAGCCCATTATCGCCATTGACGGGCCCGCCGGAGCCGGAAAATCCACCGTCACCAAAGGAGTGGCGCAACGCCTCGGCCTGCTTTACTTAGATACCGGAGCCATGTATCGCGCCTTAACTTGGCAAGTGCTAGAGGCTGGGATCAACCTCGAAGATGAAGCGGCGATCGCAGAATTAACCGCCCATAGCCAAGTTCAATTTATCAACTCCCCCGAAGACAACAACCAACGGGTTTTAATCAACGGCGAAGATATCACCCAAGCCATCCGCACCCCCAGAGTAACCGCCCAGGTGTCCCTCGTCTCCCAAGTCCGGGCCGTGCGTCAGCAGTTAGTCGCCCAGCAACAACGCTGGGGGCGCAAAGGGGGCATCGTCGCCGAAGGACGAGATATTGGCACCCGTGTATTCCCTGATGCCGAACTCAAGATATTCCTCACCGCCTCCGTACAAGAACGGGCCCGTCGCCGTCTGCAAGACCTGCAAGAACAGGGGATCCCCGGCGGCAATCTAGAGGAATTAGAACTTCAAATTGCCGAGCGCGATCGCCTCGACAGCACCCGCAAAACCTCCCCCCTCCGTAAATCCCCCGATGCCATCGAAATTGTCACCGATGGATTAACCATAGAAACCGTCATTGAACAAATTGTTCAACTCTATCAAAAATCCGTTGTAGCGGGGATCACTGGCTAGGCACTGATCCCGGGAAATCACCCATTTCCGCCTCCCGATTCCCTAAAAACATTTGGTAATATTCCGGATAAGATAGGAACAGAACTGCTAAAAAAAGCAGTAAGATTTAAGCAGTTTTCAGCAGTTTTCAGAACAGCTTGTCAGGGTTAAGTCCTCAGACGGATCACTATCCTCTGAAGGGCTGATTTTGTCTATTGCAATTTATGTCACATTTTTGAGGCGTGAGGAGGCGGATCTGTCTAAGCAACAAGTCGCAACCCGTAAACGGTCTAAGCGAAAGAAAAACGTCATTTCAGCGAGAATTAAACTCGCCTTTGTTCTTGGAGTCCTAATTACCGTATTAGGAGCTATTCTGCCTGTGGGTTTTGCGGCTCATCAGCAATTAATGAGTCAAACGCTGGTTTCACCCATTCTCCTAGGCACAGGTCTAGAACAACTCAATACCGTAGCCAGTCAAGCCCTCCATCAACAGAGCGTTGAGATATCAAAAGCCCTCAATGGTTTGATTCCTCAACAGTTTCAGGGCAAAACCGTAAGTCAAGTTCCCCTCAACACTGGGCGTAAAGTCATTGCGTTAACCTTTGATGATGGACCTTGGCCCGAATTCACCAACGAAATCCTCTATATCCTCAAACACCATCACGTTAAAGCCACCTTTTTCGTCATAGGGCGCAACGTGCGCAACTTCCCGGAACGCACGAAACAAATGTATTTACATGGTCATGCTTTAGGCAATCACACCTGGAGTCACCCTTACCATCAACATAGCGAAGGTCAAGCAGCCGGGCAAATTGACAATACCACCCAGTGGATTGAGCAAGCCACCGGAGGCGTGAAAAGTCGTCTCTTTCGTCCACCGGGGGGCTTTTTAAACAACGGTTTAGCCGCCTATGCCGCCAAACAAGGGCAAACAGTCGTCATGTGGTCCGTAGACTCCAAAGACTACTATGCCCCCGCACCGCGCATTATTGAAAACGTCCTCAGTCAAGCTAAACCCGGCGCAATTGTCCTCCTTCATGACGGAGGAGGCGATCGCCGTCCCACCATTGTCGCCCTACCCACCATTATCACCAAACTCCGGGAACAGGGTTATGAATTCGTCACCGTGCCGGAATTATTAGACCTCAAAGCCCAGGAAACTCAAACCGCCTCGGGAGGGTAAACCGACATTACCCCAAAAACCGATCAAGTTAGAATCCCCCGCTTATTTAGGTGGGGGATTCTTATCAGGTGTATACCTCCCTAAAAACGCCGTATCTTTAGAGCGGGGAATTTCAAAAAAGCCGTATATTATAGAGAAACTAACAGACCATTGAGGCACTTATCATGATGAGCAACTTTTACACCAGCGACGCTGGAGACATGAGGAATGCAGCCACCCTACAAACACTTTATAAAATCTCAGAAGAGGATATTCAATATATCCGAGGACTAGGAGAATTCATGTTGCCCCAAATGGATCACATGGTTCACACCTGGTATGAATGGCTCATGACTCAACCCGAATATGAACAATTTTTTGCCGACAGCAGAGCGCTCCATCATGCGCAAAAAATGCAGCATATTTACTGGGAACAATTTATTGAAGCCCAACTTGATGATAACTATGTAGAATCCCGGCGCAAAATTGGAGAAACTCACGCCAGAATAGGACTTTCCATGACCATCTTTTTCGCAGGAATGAGCATTTTCCATGACCTTTTTTCTAAAATCATGGCGCAAAGAAACTTGAAACTAAAAGAACAAGTCCGCACCATTGATGCCGTCAGTAAACTCCTCCATCTCGACACGGGAATTGTCTGTGAAGTCTACACCATCATGTCCAACGAGACAATTACAGCCCAAAGTCGCTCCCTCATGGAAATGTCTACCCCCGTCACCCAAATTTGGGAAAATATCCTGCTTTTGCCCGTCGTGGGTATTGTAGACTCAAAACGCGCTCAAGACATCATGAACGCCGTTTTATCCGCCATTAATCGCACCCAATCTCGAATTTTTATCCTTGATATCAGTGGCGTAGCCGTTGTTGATACAGCCGTAGCTAATCACCTGATTAAAATTACCAAAGCCACTCGTTTAATGGGGTGTGAATCGACCATTTCTGGCATTTCTCCCGCCATTGCTCAAACCATGATCGAACTAGGAATTGATGTCGGAACCATTAAAACAACCGCTAACATGATGGACGCACTCAATGACTCCTTCCGTTCCCTGAACCTCCAAATTCATAAAGTTGAGCGATAATCCAATAAAATCCCCAACTCATCGGCGAAGTTATGAGCAAAAGTTCCGAAATTCAACGCATCCCCCTACAATTTGCCCAAAATTGTGTTATCGCCTCCATTCAAATTGATTTAACCGATACCGTGTTGTACCAATTTCGGCAAGACTTACTCACCTATCTTTATCAAACTAAGGCTCACGGTCTTATATTAGATTTATCAGGTGTGGAAGTCATGGATATGATCGAATTTCAGGCTCTCACCTCTACTATAGCGATGGCTTCTTTAATGGGTGCTAAAACTATTTTGTGTGGATTTCAACCCGGAGTCGTGTCTGCTCTCGTTAATTTTAGCGTAGACTTTGAGCAAATTCACGCCACACTAACCCTAGACAATGCCTTTGAACTTATGGAACAATTACAACAAAAATGGTTACAAGTTCAACCCACAGAAATCGAGCTTTTGCCTGACATTATAGAAAAAAAAGAAGAATTTTTATAACATGGTTACGCTAAAATTATCAGGGTAAGTATAACCTGAGACTCAATGGGTTACAGCACTAAAATTATGGACTATCCAAAATCAATCTGGATTGTGATTCATCGGGAAGCTGATATTACTCGGTCAATTTTTGAGAGCCAAAGGATGGCTCAAAGCCTAGGATTTGATCATGGTCGCGCCCAAATGATTGCTACAGCCGTTTCTGAACTCGCTCGCAATATTATTAAATACGCACAAAAAGGCAAAATTATTATTACTCCCTTAAATGAGAGAAGACGTTCCGGCATCGAGATTATTTGTCAGGATACAGGCCCCGGTATTCCAAATGTTGACCAAGCTATGGAAGATTATTTCAGTTCATCGGGAACACTCGGTTTAGGATTACCGGGAGTCAAACGCATGATGGATGAATTTGAAATTACGTCCATTGTCAATCAGGGAACAAAGGTTATTATCCGAAAATGGCTTTGATGGACTGTCAGTAAGATATAATTATTCTATAGTCATATGAGATAACTACTTTGCTCAAAAATTATGGAAAATGACAATCAAGCCAGTGCTTTAAGTCTTGTAGACTATTCCATCTTTGGTCGTCCCTGCTTTGGCGAACGAGTGAGCGGAGATCAGGCACTGATTGATGAAAAAGATGGTATTATCTTCTTGGGGATTATCGATGCTTTAGGTCATGGGAAAGAGGCCCATCAGGTTTCAGCACTCATGCAAAAGTTTTTACATGAAAACTGGACATTTGATGTACGGAAAACCCTCTTAAATCTGCATGAACATTGTAAAGGAACATTAGGTGCTGCTGTAGGTTTAGGCCTCCTCAATGTGCAAACAGGAGAGTTATCCTATTCTGGGGTGGGAAATACTGTCATTCGCTTAGTCGGTAAGCAGTCAAAACGTCTTTATTCTGCGGATGGAATTGTAGGGAGTCGAATGCGAACCCCCGTTGAGCAGAAATTATATTTAACGCCAACTGATATTCTGTTGATGTACACCGATGGAGTGAAAGATCGTTTTGAAGTGAATGATTATCCTCAATTGTTATATGAAAGTCCTCAAGCCTTAGCCCGCAATATTGTACGTCAGTTTGAGAAAGTGTATGATGATGCGACTTGCCTTGTTTTACGGTATAAAAAATGATCCGTCTCGGTAGCATTACTTTAACCCATTCCGATTCAATTTATGCCATCCGAAAAAAGGTACTTCAGGTTTTAAAGTTATTCACTGAAGATCCGATTCTGCCGGGTAAAATTGCGAGTGCAACTTCCCAAGTCTGTCGATTACTAGACCAAACTTCTGTTAAGTCTACCGTCAATATTACTCTATTTCACAAAGCCCATCGTCTGGCATTTTGTTTAACATTTGTTGGGCAACATCCCCTACCCGAGGCGGCTTTTTTGCACATTTTTTTTGATGAGGTGAATTATCCCACATCCAAGCGCAGGGTTTTTCAGGTGCAATGTGTTGTTTTCCTCAAGACTGGACTTCCCCACGATGGACTTTTAGAGCAAGCGAGAAGGATTCTCGCGGAAAAAAGTCGTTATGAATTAATGCAGGAATTGGAGAGAAAGAATAAAAAGCTTTTGAAGTCGCTGGAGAACTTAAGACGAGAAACCTTGCTCAAAGAGCAGCTAACAAAAGATAATATGAGAATGGCGGCAGAGTTAGATTTGCTAAAACGAATGCAGCAATTGATTTTACCTAAACCAGAAGAATTAGAGAGTATTAAGGATTTAGATATTGCCGGATTTATGCAGCCTGCCGATGAAGTGGGAGGAGATTATTATGATGTTTTGTGTTCAGATGGAGTCATTACTATTGCCATTGGGGATGTGACAGGTCATGGTTTAGAAAGTGGTATTTTAATGGTAATGACTCAAACGGCTGTTAGAACTTTACAGGAGATTAAAGAGCAAAACCCGGTTCGATTTTTAGATACGTTAAATCGGGCAATTTATAATAATATTGAGCGGATGCAGTCGGACAAAAACATTACTTTAGCTATTCTTAATTATGCCAACGGTAAAATTAGTATTAGTGGTCAACATGAAGAAACGATTGTGGTGAGAAAAGGGGGGAAGGTAGAACGAATTGATACGATTGATTTAGGGTTTCCCATTGGGTTACATGATGATATTAGGGAGTTTATCAATCATCATTTTGTGGAGTTAGAACCGGGGGATGGGATTGTTTTATATACGGATGGGATTACGGAGGCGGAAAATCTGGAGCAAGAGCATTATGGGATTGAAAGACTTTGTGCTTTAGTCTCTCGTTATTGGCATCAATCGAGTGAAGAAATTAAGTCAAAGATTATTGAGGATGTTTACGATCATATTGGTCAACAAAAGGTTTTTGATGATATTACGTTGCTGGTGGTTAAAAAAAGATAAGGTTTTAATGTCCTTGACTGAATGCTATTGGCTAAACCGAGCATCATGAACAATGGTTTGATCTACGGGGGTTTGTCGCCAATCAAGGCGATAGAGTTGTAAGGGTTCGGTTTTGCCTTTGACTCGTACAGGACGCAATTTTTCTAAGGCAAAAAGTCCGGGTTGGAGTTGGTCCATTGTACTTTGAGAGAGGAGAATTTCTCCCGCTCTGGCGACGTTACAAATGCGACTGGTGACGTTAGTTGTATCGCCAATCGCAGCATACTGAATGAGTTTGCGAGAGCCAATATTTCCGGCGGCAACTTTGCCTGTATTTAAGCCAATATGAATGGCAATGGGTTGACGGTTGCGCTTCTTCCATTCTCGGTTTAAACGACGGACAGCCCACTGCATATCAATGGCGGCTTGAACGGCTTGTTGTGCGTCGTTTTCTTGGGGGTAAGGGGCGCCCCAAATGGCTAATAAGGCATCACCAATATATTTTTCTAAGGTACCTTCGTAGGCGAAAACAATTTCTTCGACCATGACGTTGAAATAGTCGTTTAACATTTCAATGACTTCCCGAGGCTGCATGGTTGAGGACATTTTAGTAAAGTCGCTAATATCGGCAAAGAGTGCGGTTACTTCTGTGTCAATAATGTCTAAATGGCCTTCTTCGCGTAATTTGCGACTGACGGCTGTGGGGAAAAAGCGTTCTAATTTATCGCGCCAAATGGCTTCGCTTTGCATTTTGTTGGTGAGACGGGCGTTTTCAATGGCGATCGCGGCCTGACTCGCCAAAGCGGTCAAAAACTCTAAGTCTTCTTCGGTGTAGGCTTTAGAACAAGATAAATTGTCTACATATAGCACCCCTAACACCTCCTCCTTAGGTTGTAAGGGCGCACACATGGAGGAACGAATAGCTTGTATTAAAATGGAGTCTGACCCCTCAAAGCGTTGATCTTTGCGGGCTTCATCTGTGAGGATGGCATCCCCGTGTTTTAGAACATAGTTGGTGATTTGGGTACTATAAAACTGGTAGCTAATAGATATTCCCGAACGGGAGCGGATGGCTTTTTGTTCTAATTGTCTTGTGGTTTCGTTAACCATTAAAATGGCAGCCCGATCCACGTTCATGATTTTTAATAATAAGTCTAGGATTTTTTCTAATAATTTATCGGGGTCTTCGGGGGAGGATAATTCTTTACTCACTTCTAAGAGAATTTTGAGTTTATCTAAGGCGCGTTGGGCTTCATTTTGTTCGCGAATTTTTAAGGCTGATCCCGTTTGTCTGGGGGAACTGGAATCTAAAATATCTTGGATTTCAATGCGAGTTTGACGGGGTGAAAGTTGGCGGACAATGGGGATTCCTTGGGTATCGATTCCCTGTTCTTGGGGGTCAGGGTTAGTGGCAAAGGGGGAAACTCCTTTGTAGATTAGTTTAAAGATAACCATACCACAAACAATCATATCCCCCGGTTGCACAAGTTGTTCTTGATGGATTTGTTGCTCATTAACAAACGTCCCATTGAGACTATTTAAGTCTCGTAAAACTACTCCCTTTTGTCCTACGATAATTTCGGCATGACGACGGGATAAGCTGTTATGTTTAATGGCGATGTGATTGTTGGGAGAACGCCCGATAATATTGGAGCCGTCCTGAAGGGGAAAACTTCGTTCTTGTCGGGTATCGGGAAGGCAGACTAAAAAATAGGACATAAGCCGCACCCCTAAAAAACAATGTCCATGTTCAGACTAATTCGATCCAAAGGTTTTGAGGTAGTTTTGAGAACCCATTTGGTCTAAATTGGTCTGTTTATCTAGAACGGATTGGCTCAGGTCTTGACGATATTGTTGCACTTTTTCTAATAATTCGGGTTGGTGTGCGGCTAAAATTTGTACGGCTAATAATCCGGCATTTTGAGCATTGCCGATGGCTACTGTGGCAACAGGAATGCCTCGGGGCATTTGAACGATGGAGTAGAGGGAATCGACTCCTTGGAGGTAACGAGTGGGGACGGGTACGCCAATCACGGGGAGGGGAGTTAAGGAGGCGACCATTCCGGGTAAATGGGCGGCTCCTCCTGCTCCGGCGATAATGACTTTTAGGCCACGGGTGTGGGCGGTTTTGGCGTAGTGTACCATGCGTTCGGGGGTGCGATGGGCGGAAACAATGGCCACTTCGTGGGGAATGGCAAATTGTTTACAAATGGCGATCGCGGCTTCGAGGGTGGGTAAGTCAGAATCACTGCCCATAATGATTCCGACTAGAGCTTGAGTAGTGTTCATGGATCAAAATCCCTTATGATTTGCCTCATCATAGCAGTCTGTTGAGGATGAATGGTTACAAGGGACTCACCCTAGCGCGGTGGAGTAATTTTCCCCGGTGACGATAACCAATATAACGGACGCGCACGGGATCACCGGGGGCAACAACACCGCTCATAACCTCGTGCCACTGGGGATCATAGGGGACTTCTGCCCCCACTGGTGCGATCGCCTCCACCCCCCAACTTTGGATCAATTCCTCAACAGGCCTCACCAACGGCACCAAACGACTGGCGGGGAGATCGGGGTTTTTCTCCACGGCAGCCACGGCGGTGTACCATTGCAGCAGCCAACTTTCTAGGAGTTGTAGACTATGGGTTTCCCATTCCTCGCTGGACAGTGGGGGTGCAACCCTTGCGCCCTGAGTGGCCTTGACCTCCTCTTCCCCAGCAAAAGCCACCCAGAGATCCGGGGGGGAGACTTGTAAGGCGGCAGCTAGTTTAGAGAGGGTTTCTAGGCGCATTTGGGCAACATTACCCCGTCGCAATTGTTGCACTGACCAAAGGGAAACCCCAGCTTTGAGGCTTAACTGACGAAAACTGGTCACGTTAGCGCGCTGCATCCATTCTTGAAGTTTGGGGGTGTATTTCATTGGGAATTGGGGCTTGCTGAAAAACTGGAAAACAACTCAAAAACGATGCTAGAAATTAGCCTAAATTGGAAACTTGCCCCCCAAACCTTGAAGCAACTGGTATGAGTAGCCATTTAATCGGATTCATAATGATAACGTGCTGGTAAAAAATACACCTTATTTCCTGTTACTTTGTAAACTAAACGATGCTCTAAATCAATGCGTCTTGACCAAGTATCGGCGGTAATATATTTTAGTGGTTCAGGTTTTCCTAGCCCGGTAAACGGTTCACCATTAAGGATATCTGCGACTAAATCTAGGATTTTATCTCCTTTTTTGGGTTCAGTGCGATACCACCAAGCTAAATCCGCTTTAAAATCGGGACTAAATACAGGAAAATAAGCTGAAATCTGATTATTAGGGATTTTATTGGTTTGTTTTTTCTTTTTAGGACTCAATCCCTAACTCCTCTTTTAATTCAGCTACCGTTTGAGGAGTGGCGGTGCTATTTTCTGACCATTCTAAAGCACGAAATAAACGTTTCGCATTTTCGGGTGATCGCAGTAAATAGACACATTCTAATAAACTCTCTAGCTCATCTTCGGCAATTAACGCTACATTTTTCCCATTGCGGCGCTTAATGACCACAATCTGACACTCATCACACACTTGATCCAAAATAGTGGCTAAATTACTTCTCGCTTGAGAATAAGTGGTTTCTTTGCTTAACATCATTTTTGCTCGATAACTTGTACAACATTATTGTACAAGTCTAAGGGGGTCTTGCTCCACTAATTCTGTTAAACTCCGATACCAGATTTGGCTGAAATGGCTTTAGCATCAGTCGGAGACAGTTGCTCTTGCCGTTTGGCTTGCATCGCACCACCTCCTACTCTAGAACTTTTTCCAGTTGTTGCTGTTGCCAGAGGTGTTTATAGGGGCCAACTTGTTCCACTAACTCCTGATGGCTGCCCTTCTGCACAATTTGCCCCTGATCCATGACAAAAATTCGGTCGGCTGTGGCGGCGGCTGAGAGTTGGTGGGAAATAAAAATCACCGTTTGCCGTGCCGTGCCTTGGGAGAGAAAATCCAGAATATCAGTGGCGGTTTTATTATCAACACTGGATAGGGCATCATCGAGAATTAATACAGGTGCATCAATCATGAGCGCTCGGGCGAGGGAGGCGCGTTGTCGTTGACCACCGGAGAGGGTGATTCCTCGCTCTCCTACGAGGGTGTCATATTGGCTGGGGAAGTTGAGGATTTCCGGGTGAATTTGGGCTTGTTGGGCGGCATCTTCGACTTCTGGCTGTTCTGCGAGGGGTTGGCCATAGCGGATATTGTTGCGGATTTGGGTACTAAAGAGGAAACTATCTTGGGGAACGTAGGCGATCGCTTCTCGTAAGTCATTGAGTCTCAATTGTGTGACATCGTGACCATCCAAGAAAATATGACCGGGTTCAATATCCAGTAAGCGGGGAATAGCATTCGCTAAGGTAGACTTACCACATCCAATAGAACCCACAATGGCAATCGTTTCCCCCGGTTCAATCGTGCAGGAAATGTCTTTGAGGGCGGGTTTTTTCGTCCCCGGATAGGTAAAGGTTAAGTCTTTAATTTCAATTTTCCCTTGGACTAATTCCGGGGGTAAAGTAATCGCTTCATCAGGATTTCTAATGGCAGGTTGTGCTAATAAAACCGACTCCACCCGATCAATACTTACCTCTCCCCGTTGGTAGGTAGTAATGGTAAAACCGAGGAGGGCTGTGGGGAACACAAGGCGTTCTACATAGAGAATCAGGGCTAAAAAATCCCCAACGGTTAGGATGCCTTGGGCAATGGCACCCGAACCTAACCAGAGCAAAATTAACAGGGAAATATAAACCAGCCCCTCAATGATGGGAAAGAGTAAATTTCGGGTGCGGGCGAGGCTTAAGTTGGCTTTTAATAACTTGGCATTTTTTTGTTGAAATCCGACCGTTTCGTTAGCTTCTTGGGCGTAAATTTTAATGAGCGAAATTCCACTCATATCCTCTTGAATCAGTTGGCTTAAGTCGGACAAATTTTCTTGCACTTCTCGCTGATCTTCTCGCAATTTGTCGCTAAATAACTGCACCAAAACCAACATAAAGGGATAAACCGCCAAAGCCGCCAAACTCAACCTTATATTAATCGCCAACATCACAGGCAGGGTTAAGGCATAGGTAAATAGGGCGTTGGCAATACTCAAGACAGCAAACCCCAGTAAGCGGCGAATATTGTCCACATCACTGGTAGCACGACTCATTAAATCCCCGATGCTATTAGTGGCGAAATAGGCGGGTTCTAATCTTAAAATATGTTGAAAAAGTCGCTGTTTTAAGTCATATTCCACTTGACGACCGACCCCAAATAAGATAATACGGGACACCATCCGAATCACCCACATAATGGAGGCATAAATAAAGATTAAAAAGACATATTTAGAGATTTGGGCAAAGGTTAAAGAACCGCTTAATGTGTCAATACTATCGCGAATTAAGAGGGGGATATAAACCCCGATTAAATTCACCACTAAGAGGGCAATTACGCCAAACACGACAGAGCGCCAATAGGGGCGGACATAATTCCAGAGTCTCTGAATTTTAGATTGATTCATAGAGGGTCATCAAATGGGGTTTGAGGGGACGATTTAGAATTAGCCAAATTTGGCTTTAGCTTGTTCGTAAACCTCAACAGTAATCTGAGTTTGTCCGGCTTCTTGGGCAAATTTTTCTATCTTTTTTCGGGCAGCAGGACGGACAAAAAAAGGGATTTCTTTCAGTTTGGTTTCAGCTTCAGCAGTCCATTCCATAGTAGATGTTTTAAGGGATATTTAGGGCTTGTTGAATAACTCTGCTCGTGGGGTCAGGCAAGAGGTAATAGGTAATAGGTAATAGGTAATAGGCAAAAGTTTTTGCTATTCACTACTCCCCCTCCTCCCTGTTCCCTGTTCCCAACGAGCAGATTGATGTAGCAAGCTTCATCTAGTGAATCTTAACGCAGGTTGGGCATTTTCTTCATTCTGGCAGGGAGTCGGGGAGTGCGCCCTGCATTTTCTCTAGCCACTCGATGAGGTTTTCTAGTTGTTTTTGGGGTTTGAGGACTCCTAAACCGCGCACGGTGACTTTTTTGGGGGAGAAGACGAAACGGGAACGGAGGTGTTGGGGGAGGTTTTCCTGCAACAGTCGCCAAGCGGGTTCTTCCATGGGGGTTTCGAGGACAATGTGCTGATTGCCGTCGGGTTTAATGCGGGAGAAACCGAGGGATTTCGCTAATTGTTTGAGGTGTACTATTTTAATCAATTGTAAGGCCGGGGAGGGGATTTCTCCGTAGCGATCGCGCCAATCCTCCAGCAAACAGTCTAATTCCCGTTTAGAATGGGCGGTAGCCACAGCCCGATAGGCGGCCATTTTCTGTTCTAAGTCGGGGATATAATCGCCGGGGATAAAGGCCGTCAGTTTCAAGTCAACATTGGTTTCCTCGACGGTGGGAATGGCTTGACCTTGAATTTCCCGAATGGCTTCCTGTAGCATTTCCATATACAGGTCAAACCCAATGGTTGTCATTTGTCCTGACTGTTCAGCCCCTAGGATATTCCCCACCCCGCGAATTTCCATATCTCGACTGGCCAATTCATAACCAGAGCCTAATTGGGTAAACTCTTGTAGGGCGCGCAACCGTTCTAAGGCAGCTTCGGACAGACTACCCTTTTGAGGATACAACAGCCAAGCATGGGCTTGAATCCCCGCTCGTCCTACCCGGCCCCGCAGTTGGTACAGTTGGGCGAGACCAAACCGTTGGGAATCTTCCACAATAATGGTATTCACCCGGGGAATATCGAGGCCGGACTCAATAATGGTGGTACAAACTAATAAATCTGCGTCTCCGTTGCTAAAGGTCAGCATGGTGGACTCTAATTCGGCCTCGGAACATTGACCATGGGCGATCGCAATCCGAATTCCGGGTAACATTTCTTGTAGTTGGGCCGCTACCCCCTCAATCCCTTCTACCCGAGGCACAACATAGAACACCTGTCCCCCCCGATCTAATTCATTACGGATGGCCGTGCGAATCACTTCAGAATTGTAGGGGGAGAGATGGGTTTTAATGGGGCGACGGGAGGGGGGAGGAGTCGTAATCAGGCTCATTTCCCGAATACCAGACATGGCCATATAGAGAGTGCGGGGGATAGGTGTAGCGCTGAGGGTTAATACATCAACTTGGGTTTTTAGGGCTTTAATTTTCTCCTTTTGATTCACCCCAAAACGCTGTTCTTCATCAATCACTAATAGCCCTAAATCCTTAAATTTTACCGACTTACTCAAGAGTTGATGAGTGCCTACCACAATATCTAATTCTCCCGTTTCCAAGCGTTTCAAAATCTCTCGCCGTTCGGAAGCAGTGCGAAACCGATTTAATAACCCCACCTGAACAGGATAGGGCGCGAATCGTTCTTTGAGAGTATGATAATGTTGTTGAGTTAAAATCGTAGTTGGGGCGAGAAAAGCCACCTGTTTATGAGCCGTCGTCACCACTTTAAAAATGGCTCTCACCGCGACTTCTGTTTTCCCAAACCCCACATCTCCACAAACCAACCGATCCATCGGACGATCTTGTTCTAAATCCTGTTTTACATCCTGTACCGCTTTGAGTTGGTCGGGAGTCGCTTGGTAGGGGAAAGAATCCTCTAGTTCCTGTTGCCAGGGGGTATCTGGGGGATAAGCAAAACCCGTTTGTTTAGATCGTTTGGCATATAAAGCCAACAAATCTACCGCCAGCTTTTTAACCAGTTTGCGGATTTTATCTTTATTCTTTTTCCAAACTTTGCCCGTCATTTTATCTAAATCAGGGCGCGCTTTTCCCGCAGGTTGGAAGCGGGACAAACTATCAAAACTATCCGCCGGAACTCTTAAAATTCCGTCAGCATATTGCAGGGCTAAATATTCCCGATCTCCCAACCGTTCTAACTTTAAAAATTTACCGATGCCGTGGCTTTTATGGATCACATAGTCCCCCGGACTAAGCTTGTTGGGATCTACCTTTTTGGAGGCAGCGCGGCGACGTTTACGGATATAGGTGGGACTCGCTAAAGTATGTTGTCCAAAAAATTCCCGGTCTGTGACCACTACGACCCGAAAGGTCGGAAGAATAAAGCCCTCTAGTTCTGCTAAACCGGAATATTTCAAAGCCACGGCAGTTTTTTGAATAACTAACCGTTCAATGGCGGGATAATCCCGAATATTGGGGACAAACTGCGCCGGACAATCGTGTTCTTGTAAAAGAGAAACGGAGCGAGAGGGTTGAGCGGAAATGAGCCAGGTGGCGTATTCTTTCAGGTTCATTCCATGGTATATATCCCGTTTGCCCCGTAGAATTTCCGCGAGTTTCGCGAATTGATGGGGACTGGTGGGTAGGGGACGGCTGGATAAATTAATGCTAGGAAAAGGGACTTGGGGATTGTCTTCAATCAGAGTCGATAATTGTAGGGATTGATATTGGTCTTGAATCCGTTGGAGGGAGTCGGTGAAGGGGTGATGAAGTTTGACGAAAGGCAGGGGGAATTGACCTTGGGTGATTTGCCATTGCTCCTGGGCGTGTTCCACCCAGCGATCGCACCGTAAACGACACTGTTCCACCTCATCGAGCGCAATCAAGGTTTCTGGGGCTAAATAGTCCAACAGGGAGGCCGGATGCTCAAAGGCCAAACCTAAAAAGCGCCGCATCCCCTCGGGATAATTTCCCCCTTGGAATTGCTCTAACTCTTCGGGGGAGAAGAGTTCCTCGGGATGGGGGAGAGATTGGGCGATCGCACCGGAAAAACTCGTCGGGGTGAGCATTAACTCCGGAATGGCATCTAAGGAGCGTTGAGTAGAGGGGTCAAACTCCCGCAGCGTCTCAATTTCATCCCCCAACCATTCCAACCGCACAGGCAATTCTGCCGAAACCGGGAAAATATCCACCAAATCCCCCCGACGGCTCCATTGTCCCTCCGTCTCCACCAAACCCACCCGTTCATAACCCAGTTTCGCCAGTTGACGATCTAGTAATTTACTCCCAAATACATTCCCCACCCGCAAAGACAGGCAATAGTCCCGATAGACCTCTGGGGGGGGTAAATGGGGCTGTAGGGCCCGTTCTGTGGTGATAATGGCCAGGTTCTGGCGGGGTTCTCCAGTCAGGTGAGAGAGAACCTGCATCTGGCCCCAGATCATTTCCGATTCCGGGTCAAAGGGATCATAGGGGGATGCTTCTGAAGTGGGGTAAAAGTCCACCGTATCCCAGCCCATCATTTCCATTTGGGCTGTCCAGCGCCCAGCTTCTTCTAAGGAGGCACAAATCACTAACAGATTGCGCCCCAAACGACGGGCTAAGGTAGAAGCGACCACCCCTTTCGGCAGTCGAGGAACACCTGTGAACTGAAGGTGTTGTCTATCCTGGAGTTTAGCGATCAGTTCTTGGGTAAGCGGCGATCGCATTAAGTGGCGAATTAGGGAGGAGAACGGCATTCTTCGTCAATCATGAGTTACTTCCGCAATTCTTCAATGTAGCATTAGGCGACAACAGATTCAGAGGATTGCGGCGCTAGGAGCATTGATCAAGAATCAAGGATTCCACCCGTGACAATAGAATAACTGGCCCGCTCTAGAGCGTAAAACCCTGTTGGGCTTCTTGTCCTGAAAGTGTCGTGAAGAATACCCCCAAACAGGTTGATCTCAGGATTGGGCAGCTAGGAGAATGAATCAAGAATCATTGATGCACCCGTGACAATAGAATAACTGGCCCGCTCTAGAGCGTAAAACCCTGTTGGGCTTCTTATGCTGAAAGTGTAGTGAAGAATACCCCCAAACAGGTTGATATGATGCACGTCCTCACTCCTCTCCCCGTCCCCTTCCCCCATCCACGGACTAAAACCGCCGTTTCCCATTCTCGGGTTTCGCCTTGGTTATCTCGGCTGGCTTATACCTTGGGTCAATCCCTCGTGTTACCCGCCCACTTCGACCAAATCCACATCACCGGACAAGAAAACCTACCCCGCACCGGTCCGGTTTTACTAGCACCGACTCATCGCTCTCGCTGGGATGCCATTATGGTGGCCTATGCTACAGGTCGCCCCGTCACCGGGCGGAATATGCGCTTTATGGTGTCCATTAACGAGATGAAGGGACTCCAAGGCTGGCTCATTAGCCGTTTAGGAGGGTTTCCGGTCAATCCCCTCCAGTTACGTCTCGAAACCATTCAGCACAGTGTCGAGTTACTCTGTGAACAGGAAATGCTGGTGATTTTCCCCGAAGGCAATATTTTCCGTCAACGCCATGTAGAACCCCTGAAACGAGGGGTGGCGACTATTGCCCTACAAGCTCAGTCTAAACTGACCGCACAAGCTCCAGAGGTTCAAGTGATCCCCATAGATATTTCCTATTCTGACTTATCCGCTCCACGGGGCTGTCAGGTTAAAATCGCGATTGGTCAACCCTTGAACACCCTGGATTATCAAAAATACAGCCCGAAACAAGCCTCTCGTCAACTCACAGCCGACTTACAACAGGCCCTAGAAGAATTAGCCACTCCCAAAACCTTGAAGGGCGATCGCCTTTCGGAACCAGAACCGATCCTAGTGGCATGAAATCCCGGTTTGAGCAGGGGGATCAACCACCACAACACCAGATATCACCCTGAGCGAAGCTTTCCCTAGGAAACAGACAATCTGTACAGTAGAATAAGGGGCAGGAGTTAGGAATCCTCGTGATGAATAACCCTATCCTTAAATTTAACCCCGAAAAACACCCTAATTACCCAGAGTTGAGATGCGCATACTAGCCCTTGTCCCTGGCGGAATTGGCGATCAGATTCTCTTTTTCCCGACCCTAGCGACACTGAAGCAAACCTACCCCCAAGCCCAGATCGACGTACTGGTAGAACCTCGGTCTAAAGGGGCCTACCGAGTCTGTCCCTCCGTGAGTGATGTATTAGTCTTTGACTATAAAGATCGTAATGGCTTGGCTGATTATCTCAATTTGTTAGGGATGATCCGCGATCGCGAATATGATATAGCCCTCACCCTCGGACAGCGTTGGGCCGTTGGTCTACTGCTATGGTTAAACGGCATTACCACCCGAGTGGGCTATGAGTCGCCAAAGTCTTGTTTACTCACCGCTACTGTCCCCCTCAAAACCGAACAGTATGCCGCCGAAATGTACCATGATCTCCTGCTGGGTCTAGGCATTCAAACCCCTTGCCCCACCCCCACTATTACCGTTCCCAAGTCAGATATTGACTGGGCCGAAGCCACACAAGACCGTATGGGCATCCGGGATACAGGCTACATTCTCATTCATGGCGGATCGAGTCAACTCGCTGTCACCAAAGGCATTGATAAAATCTACCCGCCCCAAAATTGGTCAGCCATTATTGCCGATCTCCAAACCAAACAGCCCGATGTTCCCATTGTGGTGATCAAAGGCCCGGAAGATAGTGCCTTGGTGGGTGAACTCCTAGCCAAAGCCCCCAACTTAAAAGTCGTCTCTCCCCCCGATATTGGTAAGCTAGCCGCCTTTATTGCTGGGGCGAACTTAATGCTCTGTACAGACAGCGCCCCCATGCACTTGGCGATCGCCGTTGGAACCTATACTATCGCCCTCTTTGGCCCCACTGATGCCAAGAAATTAGTTCCCCCCAACAGCGAAACCTGTATTCCCATCCAATCCCCCTCCAAGGCGATTGGTGATATTGCTCCTGTCACCGTACTCGAACAAATTTGGCGTGGCTAAAACCGCAGTATTCCTAGATCGTGACGGCGTTCTCAACGTCGAAAAAGGCTATATCCATCACGTCGAGGACTTAGTTCTCATCCCCGGCATCGCCCAATCTGTGCGCCGTCTCAATGACCGGGGATTCTTTTGTTGTATGGTATCCAATCAAGCCGGCCCCGCCCGGGGATACTACCCCCTCTCCCACGTTGAAGCCCTACACCAGCGTCTCGTTGACCTCCTCGCCCAAGAAGCCGGAGCTAAACTAGATGCTTTGTACTATTGCCCCTATCTTAGTCCGCCAGCCGGAGGGAAAAACCCAGAATTCACCCGTTGGAGTACCTGGCGCAAGCCCAACACCGGAATGTTAGTCGCGGCGGCTTGGGAACATGATCTTGACATTAAGCACAGTTTTATGGTAGGGGATAAAGCCACCGACGTAGACCTAGCCCGCAATTGTGGAGCTAAAGGGATTTTAGTTCAAACAGGTTACGGGAAAGAGGTATTAGAAGGCAGCTATCAACACCATGCTAAACCCGATTACATTGCCGAAGACTTAAATCACGCCGTTGATTGGATTTTAGAACATTGACTACTCCCACCGTTAACATTCGTGTAACGGGGGTCTTCACCCCGACATTCAAAATAAAAAGGGAAAGAAACCCGGTTTCAAGCTTGAGGTCAGAAACCGGGTTTTCAACAGGGGTTAAAGGCACTCCTAAAAGAATGAAGGCCTAGCTGGGGTTAGTCTCAACTCCAAAATCAAGTTAATCTCGATTAACCGACGGTAGATTCTGGTGGCTCAGGAGCAAGGGGGGGCTGGGTTTTGGGGGGAGAGGGGGCGGGAGGATTCCCGTTTTCGTTGGGACTACTTAAAACCTGTTTGACTTGGCCTAAGAGATTCCCTAACTTCCCTTCATCTAACAGGGTGTTGACGAGGGACAAACCACTGGTAGACAGCAGAAGTTTACTAATATCTCCCATGTTACCGTTGCCGTTGCCGTTGCTGTTGGGGAAGGCGAAAATCCGGGCATCCCCTAGGACTCCGGGCTGCGGGGCGAGGGCTTTGGCGAGTTCGGGTAAATGATCCGCCACGTCGGGGAAGAGGGCTTTAATCAATTCTGCGGTACGGTTCGCATCGCTGAGGGCGTTTTCAGCTTCAATCAGAGCGCGTTTCCCTTCGGCTTCTGCGATCGCCTTAAAGCGATTGGCCTCCGCTAATGTCCGAATAGACTCCGCTTCAAGTTCCGCCGCTTGCCGGGCAATTTCCGCTTGACGACGACGACGGAACACATCAATTTCCACCACATTCTGATCGGCGATTTGTTTCTTCTGGGCTTCTTTTTCCGCTTCAATCATAGACAGGCGACGTTCCCGTTCCGCCTGTTCCACCGCTTGGGCGGTACGCACCGCCGATTCTGCTTCGGCGCGTTCGGCATCGGCAAGGAACCGTTCTTTTTCCTTGGTGGCAATGGCGATCGCCGTTTCCTGTTGCGCCACACTGGATTCCTGTTCCGCCATCGCGACCTCAATTTTCGCCCGTAAGCGAGAAGCATCTACGGCCTGTTGACGAGTAATTTCCGCCACCTCAGCCTCTTGTTTTTGAATCGCTTGGGCAACTTTTAGCTTTTTGTTCTGTTCTTCTAGAGCAATACTCGCTGAGATTTGGCTCTGTTGAATCGTCAGTTGTTTCTGGATTTCCTCCTCTTCCACCGCTTGATTTTGTAGGATTTTATTCCGCTCAATTTTCGCCAATTCTTGGTCTTTAGCCTCTTGAATTTCCCGCTCCCGTTGAGCTTTTAAAGCCTCTAGTTTCTGGTTTTGGGTTAAGCGCAAAGACTCGATTTCTTCATGTTGATTAATCTTGGCGGCTTCCTTATTTTTGGCAATGGTTAAAGACTTCCGCTCGGCATCCAGTTCCTGTTCTTCAATGGTGACACGAGTCGTTAATTCTACTTCCCGTTTTTGTTGAATCGAACGCTGGATGGTTTCAGTTCTCAGCCGCACCCCTTGGGCATCAAAAAAGTTGTTTTCGTCGTAGGTATCGCTTTCCTCAATCTCGGAAATCGCGATGTTATTTAAGGTTAAGCCAACTTTCTTTAAGTCCTGTTGAATTAAGTTCAACACTTCATCCGCAAACCCTAACTTATCTGAGTCAATTTCCGCTAAACTCTTCCGTTTAGCCGCCGCACGAATGGCATCATCTGCCCGTTTTTCCAGGGCCTCTTTAATATCAGCCTCAGAAATAATTCCTTTTTTCGACAAACGAGCGGCCGCAATACTCACATCGTCTTCATCGGCATTAATACAAACATAAAAGGTTACGCGCATATTCGCCCGCAAATAATCCTGAGTCCGCACAGCAAGGGGACCGGTTCGTTCTACGTCAATATTAATCTCCCGTAAGGGAACCCGGGTGAGTTCATGGAAACCGGGTAAAACCACACAACCACCGTTAATAATTACCTTTTTCTGTTTGGTAAATAAGCCCCCCGTACGAACAAAGGCCTCGTTATTGGGGGTAATATTGTAAACCAGTTTATAGGACCATAGAGCGACCACTAACAGGACAAAAATAAATAGAACCGTGCCTGCTGGGACAAATAACCCCGTATTAAAATCGCTAGGGGTTTGGGCTTGTATCGGAGAGTTTGGTTGAGCTTGAGCCATAATAATTGGCTCGCTTTCTTGAACAGCAACTTGCTCGAAAATTTGATTATGTTCATCTTCGAGGGTAGGTAAAGATTGGAGTAAATTGAGCCAAAGTTTCATAGAATTTATTGGTAAATTGGGTTAAGAATCTTGAATCTCTGGGTGATTAGCAAGCCAACGATCTTGATCGGAGCTATCTTTAGCAATCACTTGATAACTATGGGGACGACGATCCACGACAATTACTTTTTGTCCCCGTTGCGGTGCAAAGGTTGCCCAGTCGGGGAGGGTGGCGCTAATGGTGACGAGGTTATGGTTGGGATCGGAAACATCGACTTGACCAATTTTGCCCTCTGTAAGGGGGGGGATGGTTTTAGAGGTGACGGTGCCAATACAACCAATTAGGCGATCGCCACTGGCATCTTCTCCAAAGGGGGCAAACAGTAAACCAATGGGACGAGCAATCCAACTCCCCAGATAAAAACTGAAGATCAGGGAGGTGCTGAAAATCACCCCTCCCCAGCCCCAAAAGGTGACAGGAATCTCCCCGGTGATCGAACCCACCACGGTATTCACCACCCATCCTGTCACCCCCCAGAGGCTTAAATTCGTAGCCAGTAGCAAGATTAACGGGGCTTTCCCCACCCCTAACCAACCTAAAACTTGAGCGGCACTAAATTCCCCACTACTTTCTACATCGGGGTCTGCATCGGCTTCTAGGATGCCATTGCCTGCATCAATATCCCCGTCTAAATCTAGCTCATCGTCTCCACCACCGGATGCAATGACAAAGAGAAATAAGGCAATCCCAACGCCGAGGATAATCCAGTAAGGCAGGTGACTGAGACTGTATAGCATAACTTAAGGGGGTGAAAACCAAGGTCTACCTCAACCAATGGGGAAACCTTCCCCCAGAGTAACGACTGTTCTTCACAACGTCAGGAAAGTGAAAACATTTTTAACGTTTCTGTTGATTAACCCTCGCTTTTGCTCTCTGGAGAATAACCAAAAAGAAGCGGGAAAGGATAATCCAATAACCTCTCCCACCACAGTAACTCTGACCAATCGAAGCAATACTATTTCATTATGACTAAGGCCTGTATATGTTCGGGGGGGTTAATGTATATTCTCGTCATGTCAATAAATTTTCCCCACCTCACTGCGATGAGATAGGGAAATCGATCGCTCATTATTTTAGATTTTCTACCATTTCTACCCCAAAGACATGAGCAAAAGCGCTAATAATTTTTGGGCGGACGGCTTCCACGGTCAGGGTGGGGATAAATTGGCTGAGACTGCCGACGGGTCGATCTGTAATGCCACAGGGGGTAATCCGCTCAAAACCCCGGAGGTCGGGACATACATTGAGGGCGAAACCGTGCATGGTCATCCAGCGCTTGACTTTAATCCCAATGGCGGCTACTTTGTAGCCTTCGACCCAGACTCCGGTTAAGCCCGGAATGCGATCGCCTTTCAGACCATAGTCCGCCAAAACGTGCAGAATCACGGCTTCGAGTTGCCGTAAATACCAGTGCAAATCGGGCTGATAGTGGCGTAAGTTTAGGATAGGATAGCCCACTAATTGACCCGGGCAATGATAGGTCACTTCGCCGCCCCGTTCTGTGCGGTGCAGTTCGTAGGGAGCTTGTTGGGGATCAAATTTGACAAAGGCCAGATCGGAGCCGGTGCCTAGGGTGTAAACGGGAGGATGTTCTAATAGCAGCAGCAGATCCTCTAGACTGGGGTCTTGTAATCGTTGCTCTAGGTGGGATCTTTGTTCGGCTAAGGCGATCGCATAGGGAACGCAGCCATACTGTTTTACCACACAGCGTCGCGGCCTAGAACAGGGAACGAAGGAGCGGTCGATCATGGGTAAAAGGGGACTAATAGCAATAAATGTCAAGAGATGCAACGGAACATGAAGAGAAGTCAAGGGAATCGGTTCTCTGGAATACAAGATGCTAGGGTGAAGGTAGAACAATAGGACGTTATTTTAACGCGCAAGGTCAAAGCAAGGTTAAAAACAAGGTCGAAAAAAGGAGGCTACCCGCCCAATCTCATCATATTGTTTTTTGCAAGCTCAGACTCATTCTTAGAGCTATGTTCGTGCTATAATTAAGAGCAGGAGGATTGCACACATAAAATGCAGGAACTGTCAATCCCATGATATGGGATTGAAGGCAAAAATAAAAGCAGTAAATCTCTGTCGATCCATGTTTAAAAGAAAGACACTTCCCCGGAAAACCCCAAGAAAAATACTGACCCGAAAAATACAGTCTAATCACGGCTTTTGGCTTCGTTGCTACTCCCGACTTGCTTAATGGAATTCTGGTAAAATATCTGGGACAATAACTGATCTCAACTTTCTGGTACAATTGCGGTTTACAGAATTGTAATTTGCAAATGTGTAGAAGTTTTTCAGGCTGAGACAGTTCAATTCTCGCAGAGTTCAATTTTTGTAAAGAAACGAGTAGTTTTGTGAATAACTCCACATTAAACAGCATGAATGCCTTGCTGTTGGGGAGTCATTCAACTGTTCGACTTAATAGACTTAAATGGAGTAATCGATATGAAGCTATTAATCCAGGGCAATAATATTGCAGTCACTGAAGCCATCCACAACTATGTTAAGGAAAAGCTGGAAAAAGCAGTTCGGCATTTCCAAAATATCACCACAAAAGTTGATGTTCATTTGTCGGTGGCCCGCAATCCCCGGATCAGTAATAGTCATAAAGCAGAGGTGACCGTTTATGCGAATGGAACGGTCATCAGGGCGCAAGAAAGTAGTGAAGATTTGTATGCAAGCATTGACTTAGTGGCGGATAAGATTGCCCGTCAACTGCGGAAATACAAAGAGAAACATCTGTTCAAGAAAGTTCATGCTCAGGTGAAAACAGGTGAGGTAATCGAGGAGAAACCTGTTGATGAAAATTTAATTGGCGATCGCCAACCTGAACTTCCTCCCGAAGTAGTGCGCATGAAATACTTTGCTATGCCTCCCATGTCCGTCGAGGAAGCGCTGGATCAATTACAGATGATTGACCATGACTTCTACGTTTTCCGTAATAGTGCCAGCGAGGAAATCAACGTGATTTATATTCGCAATCATGGCGGATATGGTCTGATTGTGCCGCGTAATGGCAATGGGAACGGGAACAGCAACAATGGCAGTACCCATGTGATTCTCGAAGAAGAAGAGGATTCTTTGGCGGAATTCCCCCCCGCTCAAGTGTAGAGTCCCTGTGAGTGCAATCTAGAGTCACTTAACCTCTCCCCTCCTTTCGGGGGAGGGGTTTTAGTTAGGGAATCGGGAATAGGGAACTGATTGCTGAGTTTCCTCCCTTGCTATCCTGCTTTCATTATGTTAGAATGGAGAGTCCGAAATCCAAACTAATGGAAAGCATGGGCAACAAGCCAACCATTGCGCTCTCGCACTTAGGCTGTGAAAAAAATCGAGTTGATTCAGAACACATGATCGGTCTGCTAGTGGATGCAGGCTATGGTGTGGACTCCAACGAAGAAACGGCCGATTATGTTATTGTCAATACTTGTAGCTTTATTCAGGCCGCAAGAGAAGAATCGGTTCGCACCTTAGTAGAACTAGCAGAAGCCGACAAAAGAATTGTAATTACGGGCTGCATGGCCCAACATTTTCAAGACGAATTGTTAGCCGAAATCCCCGAAGCGGTGGCCGTGGTGGGCAGTGGGGACTACCATAAAATCGTAGAGGTGATCCAACGGGTAGAACAAGGGGAACGGGTGCAAGAAGTCTCGGCAGAACCCGTATATATTGCGGATGAGACAGTTCCCCGTTATCGCACCACCACCGAGGGGGTGGCTTATTTGCGGGTGGCGGAAGGTTGTAATTACCGTTGCGCCTTTTGTATTATTCCCCATTTGCGGGGCAATCAGCGATCGCGCTCCATCGAGTCCATTGTCACAGAAGCCCAGATATTAGCCGATCAGGGCGTGCAGGAATTGGTCTTAATCTCCCAAATTACGACGAATTACGGCATTGATTTGTATGGGGAGCCCAAACTAGCCGAACTATTGCGGGCATTAGGTCAAGTGGATGTACCTTGGATTCGGATGCACTATGCCTATCCCACCGGACTCACCCCGGCCGTCTTAGCCGCCATGCAGGAAACCCCTAACGTTTTACCCTACTTAGACTTACCCCTGCAACATTCCCATCCCGAAATTTTGCGCGCTATGAATCGTCCTTGGCAAGGGCGAGTGAATGACGAGATCATCGAGAAGCTCAAAACAGCTTTACCCGATGCCACATTACGAACCACCTTTATTGTGGGTTTTCCGGGGGAAGAAGATCATCACTTCGAGCATTTAGCCGAATTTGTCCAGCGTCACGAGTTTGATCATGTGGGAGTGTTTACCTTTTCTCCAGAAGAAGGCACCCCCGCCCATGACTTGCCCCAACAGGTAGATCAAGAGATGATGGACGAACGGCGCGATCGCCTAATGTTGATTCAACAACCCATAGCTGCCCGCAAAAACCAAGCCGAAATCGGGAAAACGGTACAAGTCCTAATCGAGCAAGAAAACCCCGCCACCGGGCAATTAATCGGCCGTTCAGCCCGTTTTGCCCCCGATGTAGATGGTTTAGTCTATGTAGACGGCTCCGCCCATTTAGGCAGTCTAGTTCCTGTAAACATTACGGATGCCGACGTTTATGACTTGTATGGGGAAATAGTTCCGGGTTTGTAGTTGCGCTTGGGCACTCCCGCTTAAGGGCTAAAGCCCAACAACGAGCTAGGTTTGTAGTTGCGCTTGGGCGTCCCCGCTTAAGGGCTAAAGCCCAACAACGAGCCAATGTAGATGATTAATCATCAAAACTCAATCCTCCTATCCCCAATCCTCAAGAAAGATTAACGGACAGAAAGTAAGAAACCTTCTACAATGGGAAGTATGCTTAGGATTTCTTAACAAAATTGGGTAATCTTAGGGATCACCCTTGACAATCCGCCCTTTTCCCTATTTGCAAAATTCGTTAACTTTCCTAAACTATACGAAAGCAACAACAAGTAACCTATGACAATTTCGTTCAAAAGCCTGGGACTGTCTGATGTGCGCGTCGAGCATCTCGAAGCAATGGGTTTCAGTGAACCCACCGAGATTCAAACGCAAGCGATCCCGCAACTATTAGCGGGGCGCGACGTAGTGGGTCAATCCCAAACAGGAACAGGTAAAACAGCCGCTTATTCTTTACCCATCCTTGAACAGATTGATCTGCAAGGGTCCGAGGTACAAGCCTTAATCTTGACTCCGACCCGCGAACTCGCACAACAAGTCGCCCAGGCCATTGAAGATTTTTGGGTCAACCGGAAGTTACGAGTTTTAACCGTTTGTGGAGGTCAATCCATCGAACGGCAAATTCGCAGCCTCCGGCGGGGGGTGCATATTGTTGTGGGAACACCGGGACGGGTGATTGATTTACTCGATCGCAATGAGTTAAATCTGGATCAATTACAATGGGTCGTCCTTGATGAAGCCGACGAAATGTTAAGCATGGGCTTCATTGACGATGTGAAGAAAATTTTACGAACCACGCCGGAACAACGGAAAACTTGCTGTTTTTCCGCCACTATGCCCGGGGCTATTCGGGAATTAGTCCAGCAGTTTCTAAAATCTCCAGTCACAGTCACCGTCTCTCAGCCCAAAGCTGCACCGACTCGCATTGAGCAGAAAATCTATATGGTGCCTCGCAGTTGGACTAAAATTAAAGCCCTGCTGCCCATTTTGGAAATGGAAGACCCCGAATCCGGGATTATTTTTGTGCGGACAAAACGCAGCGCGGCGGAAATTACCAGCAAACTGCAAGATGCAGGTCACAGCGTAGACGAGTATCACGGTGACTTGAGCCAAAACCAACGGGAACGGCTAGTTCAGCGCTTCCGCTCTGGTCAAGTGCGCTTAGTGGTAGCTACCGACATCGCAGCGCGGGGGTTAGATGTGGAAGACCTCAGCCATGTGATTAACTACGACTTGCCCGATAACACCGAAACCTATATTCACCGCATCGGACGGACAGGACGGGCGGGGAAAACCGGAACGGCGATTTCCCTGATTCAGCCGATGGATCGTTATCTATTGCGTCGCATTGAACGACGAGTGCGCCAAACCTTGGCTGTGGATAAAATCCCCAGTCGTTCTGATGTGGAAGCCCATCGCTTGAGTAAATTACAAAGTAAGGTGCAAGAAACCTTAGCCGGGGAACGGATGGCATCCTTCCTCTCTACCGTTAAGGAATTGAGCGCGGAATATGATCCCCAAGCGATCGCCGCCGCCGCCTTACAGATGGTGTATGACCAGTCTTGCCCCAATTGGTTAAAGTCAGATTGGGATGTGCCGAATATTGACCCCAATAAACCCATTAAGCGGAGTCAGTTACGCAAACTGGGAAAGCAGAATAGCGAGGACTCGTCGGATTCCTTGCCGAAAAAATCTGCTGTTCCGAATAAAGCGCGTTAAACCGTGAAGTTGGGGTGAAACTCCCGGTTTTCAATGCCCTTGAGGTTAGAGTCCGGGAGTGTCAAATTCAATGGAATAATGGAAAAAGAAGCTGGAAGGGCGCGCTTAAGGCTCTCTTCCAGCTTGCAATTCATGTTTAAGGTTCAAGGACTGTGGTTCTGAGTTATTCTGCAACAAATTCATCGGATCAAGTGGCTCACCGAGGGCAATGGCGAGGCTTAATTGAAGAGTATCGGGCGTTTTTGCCTGTGAGTGAAAATACCCCGGTTGTGACGTTACATGAGGGCAATACCCCTCTGATTCCGGCTCCGGCGATCGCACAACAAATCGGTCGAGGGGTGAAAGTTTATGTGAAATATGACGGTCTAAACCCCACGGGCAGCTTTAAAGACCGGGGAATGACTATGGCCATCTCTAAGGCCAAGGAAGCGGGCGCTCAAGCCGTGATCTGCGCCAGTACGGGGAACACTTCAGCAGCAGCCGCCGCCTATGCTAGACGCGCCGGACTCAAGGCTTTTGTGGTGATTCCCGATGGTTATGTGGCCCTGGGGAAATTGGCGCAGGCGTTGGTCTATGGGGCCGAAGTGATTGCCATTGAGGGTAACTTTGACGACTGTTTAAATGCCGTGCGCACGATGGCCCAAGAGTATCCCGTGACCTTGGTGAATTCTGTCAATCCCTACCGTTTAGAGGGACAAAAAACCGGGGCTTTTGAAGTGGTGGATGCTTTAGGAGACTCTCCCGATTGGCTTTGTATTCCGGTGGGGAATGCGGGGAATATTACGGCCTATTGGATGGGGTTTTGTGAGTATCATCAGGCGGGCCATTGTCAAAAACTGCCCAAAATGATGGGTTTTCAAGCGGCGGGAGCAGCCCCGATTATTCAGGGTCATCCCATCACCGATCCGAAAACCATTGCCACGGCCATCCGCATTGGGAATCCAGCAAGTTGGGATAAGGCGATCGCCGCCCAAGAAGCCTCCCAAGGGGCCTTTAATGCCGTGACAGACGAGGAAATTCTAGAGGCCTATCGTTTATTGGCGAGTCAAGAAGGGGTTTTTTGTGAACCCGCTAGTGCGGCCTCGGTGGCAGGATTGCTCAAGGTGAAAGACCAAGTTCCCTCCGAGGCGACTGTTGTCTGTGTGTTAACGGGGAATGGTTTAAAAGACCCTGATTGTGCCATTCAAAACTGCAACAATCCTATTAAGTCTGGAGTAGCCCCTAATGTGAGTGCGATCGCCCAAGCGATGGGGTTTTAATTTTTCAACAAGGCTGACCCGTTAAGCATGAATGTCCTCTTGTCAAGGTCAGGGAATAGGGAATTAATAACATTACTCCCGACTCCCAACAATCCCCCAAGTTCAACGCGACATCCTCCCGGCGCTCATCGATCGGCACAGCCCGGGGCTTCTCGGCGTTAGCTCAACAAAAAACTGGACAAGGGTAGCAACCCGATCCAGTGTTTGTTAGGAGATTATTCCGAGATTAATTTTTTCTGAGATTGACAGAGGTTAGCGGGCAATTACATTAAGCCCCAGAAGTGTAGCAGACCTTTCCCACTGACTAATTCAATGATTAGAGCGGCAGCAAAGCCAATCATGGCTAAACGACCGTTCCAGTTTTCTGCACCTTCGGTAAAGCCAAATTTGAATGAGTTCCGTTCTTGGTTTTCCATATCAGCCTCTTTGTGTGAAATGTAAAGCTTTCTGTAACTTAAGTTAACAAAAATTTACAAGAACGACAACTCGCGGGTCTTTTTTTTAGATAAATTTTACTTATCTAAAAGATCAAAGAGCATCCAGTCTGTTGTGGCGAACCAGACGCGCTAGGATCAAGGATGAACCTTGCCCCCCTAGATTCATTGCTATATGCTCGACACCCTGCAAACCCAACTCTATAACTTGTCCCAATGGGCGGATCACTTAGTTCTGCAACAACTCAGTCATCTGACTTGGCTGAGTTTGGGGGTGATCTTACTGGCAGGATTGCTCACCAGTTTGACCCCTTGTATGCTGTCCATGTTGCCCATTACCATCGGTTATATTGGCGGCTACCAAGACCAAGGACGGGGAAAGGCGATCGCACAATCCCTCTGGTTCGCCCTTGGATTGGCCACAACCCTCGCCGGACTGGGCATTCTCGCCGCCTCCCTCGGTCGAGTGTACGGTCAAATTGGCGTAGGTTTACCGATCATTGTGAGTTGCGTCGCCATCCTGATGGGCTTAAACCTACTCGAATTAATTCCCCTTCAATTCCCCAACTGGGGCGGCACCGATTGGATTGCCCAAGAATTACCGCCCGGATTGCGATCCTACCTTTTGGGGTTAACCTTTGGTTTAGTCGCCTCCCCTTGTAGCACCCCCGTCCTCGCCAGTTTATTGTTTTGGGTGGGGGAATCTCAAGATTTAGTCCTCGGGGCTAGTCTCCTCTTAGCCTATGCCGTGGGCTATGTTGCCCCCTTAGTCCTAGCAGGCAGCTTTACCGCCTCCTTAAAAAAACTCCTAGAACTCCGTCGCTGGTCTGGTTGGATTAATCCCCTGAGTGGTGCATTATTAATAGGGTTCGGGGTGTTTTCCCTCCTCTCTCGTCTGCCCTTGGGTTTAGCCTAATATAGCCTAATATTATGACTTCTTCCACACTGCCCTCTCCCGTCAAAAAAGCGTGGCGTAGTAGCTTAAAGGCGATCGCCGATTTACGTCTAGCCATTATCCTCCTCCTGCTCATCGCCCTCTTCAGCATTAGCGGCACCGTCATTGAACAGGGTCAAAGCCTGTCCTACTATCAAAGCAACTACCCCGAAGATCCCGCCCTCTTTGGATTTCTCACCTGGAAAGTCCTCCTCACCCTAGGCCTTGACCACGTTTATCGTACCCCGTGGTTTCTGTCCCTCCTCGTCTTCTTTGGCAGCAGTTTAACCGCTTGCACCTTCACCCGGCAACTCCCCACCCTCAAGGCCGCCAGAACATGGAAATTTCGCACCCAAGCGGCACAGTTTGAAAAACTCGCCCTCAGCGCCGAATTAGATCGAGGCTCCCTTAATTCCCTGCTTCCCCTCCTCGAACAATACAACTACAAAGTCTTTCGCCAAGAAGACGCGCTCTATGCTCGCAAGGGCATCATCGGACGCATTGGCCCCATCGTAGTCCATGCCGGGATCTTAATCGTCCTCGCGGGCGGCATTTGGGGCGCAATGACCGGATTTTTTGCTCAAGAAATCGTCCCCAGTGGGGAAACTTTCCACGTCCAGAACATCATTGATGCTGGGCCCTGGGCTAAAGGTCAAATTCCCCAAGATTGGGGCGTAAAGGTCAATCGTTTTTGGATTGACTACACCCCAGACGGCAACATTGACCAGTTTTATTCTGACCTCTCCGTTGTGGATGAACAGGGAGCGGAACTAAAACATCAAACCATTGCTGTCAATACCCCCTTACGGTATGACGGTGTGACCTTTTATCAAACGGATTGGGGCATTTCTGGGGTAAAAGTTCAATTAAATAACAGTCCCGTGTTTCGTTTGCCAATGGCCCCTTTACCAGCCTTAAAAGGGCGTTTTTGGGGGACATGGGTTCCCACGAAACCGGATTTAAGTGAAGGGGTTTCTTTACTCGCTCGGGATTTACAGGGAACCCTCTTAACCTATGATCGTCAAGGCCAACTCATGGGGGCCGTGCGGACTGGACAGGGGATTGAGCTACCCAATGGGATTACCTTAAAGGTGGTGGAACTCATTGGCTCCACTGGGCTACAAATTAAAGCTGATCCCGGCGTTCCCCTTGTCTATGCCGGATTTGCCTTGTTGATGGTGGGTGTGGTGATGAGTTACTGGTCCCATTCTCAGATTTGGGCTATGCAAAAAGGCGATCGCTTCTATTTGGGAGGAAAAACCAATCGCGCTCAGGTCACGTTTGAGCGGGAGGTTCTACAAATTCTAGAACAGGTTTCTCGGTGAACCCTTGTCTTGACCAAGGGAATAGGGAATAGGGAATAGGTAATAGGGAATAGGTAATAGGGAATCGGAAATAATTATCAATTGTCAATTGTCAATTATCAATTCCCCACTCCCCTGCTCCCCTGCTCCCCTGCTCCCCCTCTCCCCAAGTTATTCAGCAAGCCCTAAGTTGTTGTTAGTCGAAACTTCAGTTAGTCCCAACTCATCCTCAAATTTGACACTCCTCGGCCTAAAGGCACGAGGATTCTTGGTTCACAGACTCGCCATAACCTAGCAGGATTGCTCCAACCAGGCTAGAGGGCAAATCTCCCCAAGCTTTAGATCCGGTATGCCCTACCGT
>NZ_JAIHOM010000054.1 GCF_026130165.1 Spirulina subsalsa FACHB-351
GTGGGGCGCGCCCGAATTCACGCATCGGGAGAGATTCCCTCTTGGTTGGTTGGAGAAATCCTGTCAGCTAACGGAGACTCGTAGAACGATGAATCCCCCTGCCTTCAGGCGGGGGAGAACGTCAATTAGTTTTCCCTTTTACTGGCTTTTTCGCGGGCTTTGGCTGGCTGGTCATTTTCGTGTATAAATCAAACAGTTTCTCTAGCCGTTCCGTGTTATTTTTGAACGATTTTGAACGCGATCGCAGATGCGACTCCGACGGAAGTATCGCGATAAATTCGTTCTATGTTTTCGATGAGGGAATTCGATATTGATGAGATTAGGGTGAAATCTCGTTTAAGAGTTCTGTGGGCGAATAAATCGGCAGACTACTACCGACGAAATCTTTCCGATCGCGAGTGACAATGCCATCGAGTTGATTTCCGATCGCGCAGGCGAGTTGAATGCTGTCTTCAAAATCTTTCAGTCCCAGGCTAAGAGCGGTTTCGACGGTTTGACGATTGACGGCACAAAATCGCAAGCCCCTCAGTAGTTGAGTAATGGCAGCAAGGGCGACTTCACGGCCTTCGGTTTTACGGATGATGTAGAAAATATTGGTGATGCTGGTGGCAGCAATATAAGCTTCTAAATTACCGCGTTCAATTTGCTCGAAAAGAGCGATCGCACTCTCGATAAACGGTTCGCGTTCTAGGATTAGGTCGAGGACAATGTTGGTATCAATCAGAATTTTCAAGGGCTTACTGATATTTTTGGGACAGATAGTCGGTGTATTCTGCTTGTAGTTCATCATCGCTGGGGGCTGGTTCTGGACGTTTGGCGATGCCTCGGAGTCCAGTCAGGGTGCCAGGGGGAATAGCCCGATCGGAGGTGAGTTGTGTTTGGTGGAGAAATTCAGCAAAGTGTAGGACTTGATTGATTTGTTCTTCCGGGAGAATTTGGATGAGTTGGTGGAGTTTTTCGGCTGCGGTCATGGTTTTTTTGGGATGAGTCAGTGTGTATGGATATTATGACTTAGTTTTCCGTTTACCGGACTTCTTCCCCGTCCCCTGCTGGCTGGTCATTTGGGTGTACATCTCAAACAGTTTCTCTAATCGTTCCGTGTCATTTTTGAAAGATTTTGAACGCGATCGCAGATGCGATCGCGGGTTTCGTCTTTCCACGGCTACTAGGGTAGTAGCTCAAAATAATTACAGTGTTTGGGACGGATAATCGAAAAATCTCGACGATCGAGGGTGTCAAATCTTCTGGAGTCAATGACTCAATTTGAACCGCATCAGGGGTCATACTAGCCACAAAGCGCCGCATGGCTTGATGTCCCAATCTTGAAGCCACTAAATAACAGATTTCAGGTAAGACAACTACAGGCAATACTAAGCGCTCATTCGTGTTCTGGGCGACAGTCAGCACGCGCTGATGGTTACGATCGCTCCGATCCGTTAAAGCAAACAAAAAGCTGGTGTCGAGTATTGCTGTCATGGCCGATCCTCTGGCTTACTGTTCCAGCCATAAATCGGATCGATTTCATTGCGGAGAATCTCTTCGTCCGAGTCAGAAATATCGGATTGCCCTGAATTTCCTATACCAGCAACGGTTAATAAAAAGTTTTGCTTAGGGGGGGCGGACGGTTGGTGTTGGACTGTTTTATAACGTAGGTATTCAATAAAACTGGCAAGCTCGTTCAGCATTTCATCGGGCAGGGTATTAACTGCCGAAATCAAGTTTTGCCGCTCTACAGTTGGTTTAGACATGGCTGTAATCTCCATAGGTAAATTTTTTTACGATCGTGTATCTTTTTTCCCTTTTCCTGGCTTCTTCCCCTTCCCCTAGTGGCTGGTCATAAGGGTGTACATTTCAAACAGTTTCTCTAATCGTTCCGTGTCGCCCTGGAAACATTTTGAACGAAGCGGCGACCGATATAAATTCGTTCGAGGATTTCATCATTTTTTCTGTCGTGGGCTTCTCGGACTAGGGGAAATTCGCTATTTATGGGTTTGGGATCTTACATATCAGCAATGATGACGGGGAAGTGTGGAAAGCAGGTATTCAGTTCCTAAATGTCAGGTGGGATATTTACTTTTAAAGTTTCAATCAATTGCGGTATTTCCGACTGAACTACATCCCAGACAATATTGAGATTAACATCATCATATTCATGTACGAGTCGATTTCTCATGCCGTTGATTTCTTGCCAAGAAATGTTAGGTAAGGTTTGTCGAGTCATTTCTGAAACTCGTCTAGCGGCTTCGGCAATCACTAAGAGCCGCCGAATGACTGAATCTTGAAGCTGTGTATTATCAATGAACTCATCTTTTGTGCATTGAGCAGTATAGGTCATAATCAATTCTGCGGATTGCAGCATATCAAGCAGAAATTGTGGATCTCGTTCCATAAATCACCTGGGCAGAAGAAAGGATTTCACGACGACGTAAATAATTACGACTGGCTTCAATGCCCTGACGGGTAATCAGGTCAACATCACGCTGGAAAATCGTTTTGAGTTCTGTTTCCATCTGGTCTAGGGTACTGAATTTGGGGTGAGCGTCTGGGTGAAATTGCACCATAACATCTATATCGCTATCGGGGCGGAAATCATCGCGTAAAACCGAGCCAAATAGAGCAAATTCGATAACTTGCCATTTTTGACAAAATTCGGCAATTTTCTGCATCGGGAGTTCGATCTCGTAGCCTTGCCGCAGGTCAAGCGCATTTTCCATCATTTACCTCCTTTCGTTTTCCCTTTCTTTGTCTTCTTACCCGTCCCCTGGTGGCTGGTCATTTCGGTGTACATTTCAAAGAGTTTCTCTAATCGTTCCGTGTCATTTTTGAAGCGGCGACCGATATAAATTCGTTCGAGGATTTCATCATTGCGATCGTGGGCTTCCCGGACTAGGGGAAATTCCCTATCCATGCGTTCTGGGTCGTACATATCCGCAATCGTAGCGGGGAAATAATGCTCGCGGGCTAATAAAATATCTTCCGCGCAACGGGTGAGGTCGGCTTTGTTTTGTTCCGTGAGGGTGGGGACGGGAAAGGTGTTCCAGCCGAGGGTGTTGGAGTAGCGAAAATCGGTTTTGAGTTTGCCGCAGACAGTGGCGATCCAGACCAGATGCAGGCGTGAGGCGATTAGGGCCATATTCCACAGTGGAGGATTAAAAAGTGCAAAAGCAAGGTTAGTTACTATTGAACCTTTAGGTAAAAATCCGACAGGTAAATAGTCTCTACTCTCCGAAGAAACACTTGGTATAATAACCGTCTGTTCATCACCTTTCTGTCTTACTTCACTAAACTGATGTGAGTATTTAGCACTTTGACGAGTTGCAGCTTTTGAACTACTTAATCGCATCTCTTGTACAGCTTTTAACCGATGGCTAATCACTGGATGATCGTATGCAGTCTTAACGTCTTCATCTTTTATCCAAATACAATATCTTTGTTTTCCTCTAATAAATTCTTCTGAACCTAGAATCACTCGAATAAATTGCTTTTTTACTTCTGGAGAAAACTGAATATTATCTAGTTCACTCCTAGAAAGTAGTAAATTCCCACCATCTGCTGGTTGATTTCCTTTTGTCATTTCAGAAACTTCTGCTAGTGGCTTTGTTGCTTTTTCTACAGTAACATTTTCACCGGAAACTAAATAAGCATTAATATTTTCAGATTCTTTGACAATTGTTTGATTCTGGTCGTCAATGGAAAACAAATAACGAACCTTGCCCGCATGATTAGAAATTCCCACAATAACCACCGTCACCCCAGCATTATAACTCGCCAAATTCGCCCATTTAAACGACGTATGAGCAAAATTAATCTCATGTCCCGTCTCAAAAATTAACGGCCATAAAATCGGCACTTGTTGCCCCTGACAAATGGAATTAGTAGAAACAAAAGCCGCCGCCGCATTGGTTCGCGTGCCATAATCTGCCGCCTTCATAAACCAACCCGCCACATAATCCAAAGACTTCCAATTTTTTGTCCGACTATCAAAAATTTGTTTTAAATCGTCCTTTTGTTCCGGCGATTGCCAAGTCGAACCCAAATAAGGCGGATTCCCACAAATATAAGTTTCTCCCCCCTCATTCTCAAACTCAATTTCTGCCTCGTCCCGCGTTTCCCCCCACAAATCCAAATCCTCACGCTGCACCTTAACCCCCGTACCCGTAGGCGGACACAGACTCAACCAATCCAAGCGCAAAGCATTCCCGCAAGTAATCCAATTATCATTTTTCAAGGGGAGAAACATAGACCTAGCCTCCTGCTGTCCGAGGTAAAGAACATTGCACTGATACTCAGCAATAGTCAACGCCAACCGCGCCACCTCTGCCGCAAAATGGCGAATCTCAATCCCCCGAAAATTGGTCAAAGGAATCTCGGAACGGCGATCCGATTCCCCCCGCAACTCATTAATTTTCGCCTCAATTTTCCGCATCTCCTTATAAGCAATCACCAAAAAATTCCCCGACCCACAAGCCGGGTCAAATATCCGAATTTTCGCCAGCCGTTGCCGCAAATGCAACAACTTCCGCCCATTCTTTCCCGCCGCCGCCAACTGCTCCCGTAAATCATCCAAAAACAACGGATTCAGCACCTTAAGGATATTCGGCACACTGGTATAGTGCATCCCCAAGGCCCCGCGTTCCTCCTCATCCGCCACCGCTTGAATCATCGACCCAAAAATATCGGGATTAATCCGCTTCCAGTCCAAATTACCCACATGAAGCAAGTACGATCGCGCAACCTTGCTAAAACGCGGCACCTCCACACTCCCCGAAAACAGCCCCCCATTCACATAAGGGAACCGATCCGCCCAATTGCGAATCCCCGCCGCCCCTCGCTCCTCCAGGGGTGTAGCCATCGCCCGAAACAACTCCGACAGCACCTCATGGGTGTTAGAAGCATCTGCCGCACTCATCTGAGTAATCGTTTGAGTGAACAATCCCTCACTATGGAAAATATTGGTATCTTCCGCAAAGAAACAGAAAATCAGCCGCGCCATGAAATGATTAAACATTTCCCGATTTTCAGCTTTATCCCAGTCGGGGTTCTGCTTCAGTAACTCCATATAAAGCCGATTTAAGCGACCCGTTGCCTTGATATCAACAGCATTTTCCCGGATTTGCCGCACGGTGGTAATCCCCGCCAAAGCCAGGAAAAACCCGAAATGGTCGGCAAAGTCTGGGTAGTCGCAAGCCACCGTCTCCCCATCCCCCAGACTTTCCGCCTCCAAGGTTTTCCCGTCCGTCGCCAAAATGAATTTAACCTTGTAGCGAGTAGTAGCGGGACTCTCGTGCAACGCCGTCAGGGTGGCGGTAACTTCCCCTTCTTGGCACACTTTGAGATGGATATTATTACGCTGAAGCACTCCACCGGGTAAGTCCGATTGATTGGTTGAAGCTTTACCCGTACTTTTCAGCCGCTTAATGGTGGTCGCCTTGTTGCCAAAGGCTTCTAGGAAAGCATAGGGGAACGCTTCCGGGTCAAAAGGGGCTTCGGCCAACTGGGAAACGGCTTCTTCGATTTCAACGGCGTTCATATTATCTTATTTTTGTCGGCTGGGCTGGTTTTGGCGGGTTACGGCGCGGAATCGTAAGTTATGGGTTTTGCCGCTATATTACTACCGCGCCCAACCCACCCTAAGAATATTGCTGGCGTAAGGCGGCAATTTCCGCCAAACTTAATCCGGTGGCTTGGGCGATCGCCTCATCATTCAGTTGACCCAATAAGTTGCGAGCCACTTCACGTTTTCCTTGTTCAAGTCCTTCTTCTCGGCCTTCTTCTCTCCCTTCTTCTCGGCCTTCTTCAAGTCCTTCTTCAAATCCTTCTTCTCTCCCTTCTTCTCTCCCTTCTTCTCTCCCTTGTTGAAGTCCTTGTTGAAGTCCTTGTTCAAGTCCTTGTTGAAGTCCTTGTTCAAGTCCTTGTTGAAGTCCTTGTTGAAGTCCTTGTTGAAGTCCTTGTTCAAGTCCTTGTTCAAGTCCTAATGCGATCGCCCCCTGTTGGTCATAAATAAACATTTCCCGCCGATCTAACTCCTCTAATTCCTCTAGGGTTAACCCAGCTTGATTGGCTATTTCAAAGGCTTGATGAAGTTCCGCAATATCTTCCATATTATCAGGAATTGAATTGAGCGATCTAGCGAATTTCATAAAATAAATCCATTTGTCTGTCAGGGTTTCAAGCTCGTTTAGTTCCTTGGTAAACTTGGGCAATTCCACAAAAATTAACTCCATCTCATTCTCTGGGTAATGCCAGCCTTCAAATTTCTCTCGATAGACAAAGCGAGAAATCAATTGATTTTGTCCAGGAAACATATCAAAATCAGTTAAGGTTAAAGCGATAACGGGTTTCAGATACCGATATCCCTGTCCCCGTTGCAGTTGAAAGGCATAGGTTTTTGCCGCATTGAATAAAACCCGCTTCCCAAAAGATTGCACATTTAAAACTTGCATTTCAATAATTACTAATGTGCCATCATTCAACCGCGCTTTAACATCCAAATAGGTATCTTTCAAACCTTCGAGTTGAGGGGGTAAATTGGGCGAGATAATTTCCAAATCTTCAATAGTTGAATGGCCATCATAGACCAAGGCATTGAGAAAACTGATTAAGATGTTCTTGCTTTCGGCAGAACCAAAGATTTTTTTAAAAGCGTAGTCGGTTTTGGGGTTAATAAATCTCATGGCAAACCTACCCAACTCAGTTCTTTGAACTAATTCTAGCATAGCTGGTAAACTAGGGTTAAATGGCGAGTAAGGGCGCAGATAAGTCTCTGTGTTGTTGCTATCCTACCACCCCATCTAACCAACAATCATTGTGAACTACCCCACCCTACCAGCGAAGAAGGGGAATTTCGCAAAACTTTTGTTAAATGCTCTTATTCCAATATTCTAGCCCAGTGACAATGACATTTTCTAGCCATTGCTGGAAACGGGATGTTAAATGACCTTGTTCATCAGCGTAGGAGAATTGAAAAGGTGAATCAGTTAAAGGCTGAAGATCGCTAATAGTAGGTTCTCCTTCTTCACCATTATCTCGATGATAAGCACAGGCGCTACAAATTAGTAACCCTCGGTGTTCATGTCCAAGAACATGAAAAGAAAGAAGAACAGTTATGGATGCTTCGATATTAATTACCAATTGAATCCAAGTGTGATAGTTCCGCAGGTTGGCAAAATATCCTAATTGTTTTGCCGTTTCAACTACTTGATAGCGATGATAATAATATCGAGGGTCGCCAACTGGGGCGAGAATTGTGAAAACTGCGGCATCCGTTAATACATTTTGGACAGATAATTTAATTTCATCGGCAATTTCTTGGAAGCGCTGAGAAGCCATAGCAAATAAGAGGGCGGCGAAACTTTCTGCTTTTTGACATTTTTCCTGCACTGAGGCTAACTGATTTTGTTGCAATTTATCGGCAATAGCAGATAGAATAACTTGAGTTCTGCGACTCTCTGATAACACCTGCTCTGATAAACCAAGGCTTCTTAAAAAGGCTTGCTTTTGACTCTTGGCAAAAAGATTAATTAAATTCGACAAGTCACCGCGATCTGCATATTCCAACGCCGCAATATAAACGGCGCGGTCGTCACGGGTGATTACTAAAGGAAACCAACTTGCCTGGATGAAAACTAAACTCGCTAAACAACGAGTGACCCGACCATTTCCATCTTGAAAGGGGTGAATTTGGGTGAACCGATGATGCAACCAAGCCGCCTCAATTTCTGGGGGAACTTTTTGTTCTCGATGTTGATGATGTAAGGTGATTAATCGATCCATTTCCGATGCCACTTGTTCCGGCGGACAATACTCGTGAATAGTGCCGTCTGGTCGTAGGGGGTTATTCGGTTGACGTTTCCAGTCGCCTTTAATTAAGGCAACCTTAAAGATTTTTCCCTGTGGAGTTAAGGCTTCTGTGCTGTCTTGACTCTGAGTTAAAACTTGATGTAACTGCTTAATATACGAAGTCGATAGATTTCTTTGTCCCCCAACAAAATCAAATAATCCTTCAATAGCCGCCTCTTGATCTTTAATCAGGGAAACCACCTGTTTTATGGGGATATCTGTAGCTCCGTGAGGGATTAATGCCTCATTAATTCCCTGTTCAATTAATAAACGAGTGATGCCACGATCTAGGGTGTACAACCGCTCAATAATTCCGGTTTCAATGGCGATTTCCCGCCGGAGTTTTTCGCTGAAAGTTTTAAACTCTCCCGATTGACGCAAGCGGTCAGCTTGCTCGTTCCAAACTGTGACTAAAGGTGGCAGTTCAGCACTGGCTAAATCTTGCCAGTTAGAGGGTAAATTTTCGATAGGTTTCCACAGCATAAATATTTAGGTTTTTTAATAGTGGATTACAAAACTCAAACAGAAATGCTATATTCTCGTTAAACTGGCTGTTTCACGATTATATCGAAATTGCTCAATGGTTCCGTCTTGGATTCTTGAAATAGCCTCCTCAATGGCTTCCAAAGGCACAATAAACCACTCTCTGGGCTTGACTGGGATATCAAAGCGATCTCGCAATTCTAAATCTAACTGAGCGTTGGCGAAAAACTTCTGAAGCATTGCCTCCAGTTTTTTTCGGTTAATATTTGTAAGTTTAAAAATTGTCACGATTTCTACATCAGCTAATAGATAGGTTGGGTCATTTTTAGCATTACTAATCCGCTTTTTTACCTCCCCTCCCGTCACCCCAATTTTATGAATAATTGACCTATTTTGAGCAATAAAAGGATGTTCAGACTGGCTGCGCAATACATAAATATAACCCGTGGGTAAGTCGTTTTCGGGTTCAACTTCTGCGGTAACTTCTGCTTCCGTCTGACAGGAAAATAAAGGCCCCAAATCTAGCTTAGTGATGCGACGGCTGGTTTTATCTTTGTTTAAGGCGCGTTGGAGCGATCGCAGTAATAAATCGCTCTCAGTGCCATTATCATAAATCACCCGCAGCCGACAATCAGGACGACCATAGTCACTGACAAACATTTCTCCCATCTGGGCGACTAATACTTTCTGACCATCAAGAATAAACAAATCCCCTTCATTGATGGTGGCATTATCCTGATATTTCACCGTTTGCCGTTCCCCAGTCTTTAACTGATGCTGCACTTGCTCAAAGAAGGGTTTAAATTGAGCAAAATCCTCGCAGAGAAAGCGCTGGGCGACTTCTTCGGCGGCTTTGATTTCCCGACGGGAACGGACATGAGTTAACTGGGTGACATCATTTTCTGAAGCTATATCAACCCCCAAAGAAGCCAACAGTGCTGCATCAATTTCGTCTTCTTCTAGGTGTTCTTCTAAGCTAAAACTAACATCATTTTCGGCATTTAAAAGCCCTCGGGAATCCAGAGTTTCTAGGAGAGCGCGAC
This sequence comes from Spirulina subsalsa FACHB-351, assembly GCF_026130165.1. Taxonomy (GTDB): domain Bacteria; phylum Cyanobacteriota; class Cyanobacteriia; order Cyanobacteriales; family Spirulinaceae; genus Spirulina_A; species Spirulina_A subsalsa_A. The sequence continues at coordinate 9,366 of NZ_JAIHOM010000054.1, forward strand.
ATTCCGCCGATTCTCGCAAGCGTTCCAAGCGCACTGCATAGAGGCGTTCAAAAATATCCCGATTTTCCCCATGTTGGGGCAGTCTACCGTTTTCCGCCACAAACCGCTCGATTTCCTCAAAACCTGCGATAATCCGCTCCTCTCTGGGGGAATATTGGCGAGTAGGTTCCGGGGCGATATCTACCCCCAATTCAGCCAACAGTTCTAAATCTTCATCGGTGGTGGATTTGGTCGTGGATTTAGCCATTGTTATCCTCCTTAACTTTCCGTTGCAGGAAGGCAACCCCTTCCGCCAGGCGTTTTTCCCAAACATCGACGGCGGTGAGGGACGGCAATCTACCCCTTTCCTGTTTGAACCGTAGCGCCCGTTTGGCTAACTCTCGCGCTTCTTCCATGGTGAGACTGATTCGTTTAGCCGCGATCGCCTCTGCCACCAATTTTAGACGTTCTTCACTCATCGACTTAGCCAGAATCGCATAAGCTTCCCCAAAGGGATTAATCCGGTCAATCAGATCAATATCGAGGTCTGTTACCGATAGGGCAAATTGTCGCACCCCATCAATCAGGGCGGTGTTTTTCGTGGCTACCCCCTCCCCTTCGTTGCTGGTTTTCTTGGCTTGTTGAACCAAGTTGAGAGCCGCTACAGCGTGTTGGCGGACGGCTTCTTGATCCTCGTGATCGAGATGGGGGAATTTCTCGGTCACAATTTTGCCCATTCGTAACTGGGTGAGTTCTTCCGGCACTAATTCCTCATCAAACAGGCCCCGCTCAATGGTCTGTTTATCCTGCACAAAAGCCGTCACCAGTTCGGTTAAATCTTCCCGACAGATGCGCGAAGCTTCTGGGCTTTTCGGCACAGTTAAGCCCTTAATTTCCAGTTGAACTTGTCCGGTTTCTAGATTAACGCCCACGTTGCACCGACTGGGATTGTAGCCACTTTCCCCGTAGTCGAAGCCCGGAGTAGGTTGATTGTCGGGGCCCTTGGGTTTGAACTCAAAGCGGGGCGCGAGTACCTGTTCCATTAGGAGGCTGGCGGCGATCGCCTTGATCGTATCATTCACCGCCTCCGTCACCGCCATCTCACTGGCATCAGGTTCGGCAATTAGGTTTGTAAATCGGGCGCGAGTTTTGCCCGGAGCATCCCGAGTCGCACGCCCAATAATCTGGACAATTTCCGTCAAACTGGAGCGGTAGCCAATGGTTAAAGCGTGTTCGCACCAAATCCAATCAAAGCCTTCTTTAGCCATACCCAGGGCGATGATAATATCCACGCGATCGCGGTTATCTTTGTGAGTAGGGTCTTTGAGGGCGGCGGCCACTTTATCCCGCTTGCTGGGGTCATCATCCACCAGATCGGCAATTTTAAGGATCTTCCCCTCGGCCGTTTTGACCCGTTGAAATCCGGTGTCTGGATCTGTACCTTGCCATTCCCCCAGTGCCTCAATAATATGTTCCACTTCCCGGATTTTATCCTTGGTACTCTCGCGGGAATTCACGTTAGGAATATGCAGGATGGTTTTCTCGTTGGGGTTGAGAACCTGCATGATTTCATCGGTGTAGCTACCGGAGTAAAAATAATAGCCGATGTCCAGTTGTTTTAGGTGTTCGTAGCCGTTGAGTTGTTCATAATAAGTGTAGGTGACAGTCTGAAATTTCCCTTCATCTTCGGGATGTAATACCGCTTCGGCATCCCCCCGAAAATAAGAACCCGTCATGGCGACGATGTGGGTTGTATCCCGCGCCATGAGTTGACGGACATGATCCCCTAGTTTGTTATCAGGGTTGGCGGAAACGTGGTGAAATTCATCCACCGCAATCAGGCGATGATCTAACAGTTCTATCCCAAATTTATCCACCGCAAAACGGAATGTGGCATGGGTGCAAACCAGCACTTTTGCCTCGCTGTCGAGAAAGGTTTTCACCGCTTCTACTTTACCGCCATCGGTGCCAGGTGCGTTGCAGAGATTCCACTTGGGTTCAACGCGCCAATCTGCCCAAAAGCCGAACCGACTGAGGGGTTCATCTTGGAAGCTAGCCCCAATAGCTTTTTCCGGCACCACAATGATGGCTTGTTTGAGGTTCTGGTTTTCGAGCTTATCTAAGGCAATGAACATCAGCGCCCGACTTTTCCCGGAGGCGGGGGGAGATTTAATCAGCAGGTATTGTTCCCCCCGATGTTGGTAGGCGCGTTCTTGCATGGGACGCATCCCTAGGGCATTAGTACGGGTGGATTTGCCGTCTTGGGCGTAGGTGACAGAAACGGAGGGAATGGCGATGGATTGACTCATGGGTTGACATACTCACCGGGCTGAAACCACGGTGATTCTTGACGCTTCACTGACTGACGCTACCGAGGTAGTCTTATACTGAGTGTAGCGAATCCCAAAAAATATGTTATCTCAAGTTCGCTTAATTCGAGGCTTGACGAGTTTTCATTGGTGACCTCAAACCGAGACTTTACTGTAACTGATTATCCGGACATGATATTATGCGATGAGTGAAGATAAGGATTGCTGCGGATATTGTCCTTGGGAATCAGCGATACTCACTCTGGGATCGAGAAACCAAATTAGAGCCGGGTATGTCAGAATAGTAGCGACCCATTCCGTACAAACCCATGAAGCGCAGAAGAAAGACTCCTTGGCTGCATCAGTGGTCCCGGGTGATCATTGGTGCGATCGCAACTGTTGGGGCCATCCTCACCAGCTATCTGACCATCATTAAACTTTCCGGCTCCGATGTGGTTTGCACTGGAGAGGCAGCCGGCTCCCTGAACTGTGATGTGGTTCTCTCTAGCCCCTATGCTACCGTATTCGGTGTTCCCTTACCCGTGTTTGGTCTGTTGGCCTATGTGAGCATGATGGGCTTTTCCTTGTCGCCCTACTTAATCAATGAGGAAAAGAACAAAGACCTTAAACAAAAAGTTGAGGATTGGACTGGGATCCTACTCCTCATTGGGGCCACTTCAATGGCCGCCTTTAGTGGCTATTTAATGTATATCTTGGCCTTTAAACTCCAAGCCTTTTGTCCTTACTGTATCGGTTCGGCCGCCTTCGCTTTTTCGATGCTCGCCCTCACCCTCTTTGGACGGCACTGGGAAGATGTGGGGTTATTAATGTTTATTGGTTTTCTCGCCGCTTTAGTCACCTTGTTGGGAGCCTTGGGAGTCTATGCCAATGTGGACGGAACCGTTGGCGATCGCGTGGCCATCCCTGCCATTCAACAAGAGGCAGAACCGGGCATTGGTTGGCCCGTCACCACCACCTCGGGCCCAGCAGAAATGGCCCTAGCTGCCCACATGAATGAGATCGGTGTCCGAGGATATGGCGCTTGGTGGTGTCCAAACTGTCACCATCAAAAATTGCTCTTTGGCAAAGAAGCGTTTGAGACGTTAGATTATCTGGAGTGTGACCCGGCCGGACAAAATCCACAAACGGCTGTTTGTCAAGCTGCCAATGTTCAGGGTTATCCCAGTTGGGAGATTAACGGACGTTTATATGCGGGATCCCAAACCTTGGAACGGTTGTCAGAATTAACTGGATATGATGGTCCCCAAAACTTTAAATATTATCTGCCGGGGCGTTAAAGGGTGTCTTAATACGTCAAACCTCACCTCTCTCCGTTCTCTTCCCTGATATGAAACAATTCCCTCACTGGTTAGTACCGTTCACCCAATGGATAGGCCGAAATCGTCGGCTCTGGCTAACTTCAGGCGGCGTTGGGGTGGGGATTATCGCCTTGCGCCTCTTGGGGGTTTGGCAAGTTTGGGATTGGGCCGTCTATGATCAACTCTTCCGTCTCCGCCCCTTAGATGCCCCGGAAGACCGGATTTTAATTGTCGCCATTGATGAACCCGACATGAACCGGGCCGGGGCCTGGCCGATTCCTGATGCCATTATGGCCGATCTGTTACGCAAGTTAGCCGCCTACGAACCCCGCGCTATTGGTTTAGATGTCTATCGGGATTTACCAGCCCCCCCCGGTCATGAAAGCTTAAACCAAGTGATGGGAGAATTGCCCCATTTTGTGGCCATTGAGAAAATCCCAGATCGGGAGAGTGTGGGAGTTCCACCCCCCCCCAGCGCCCGACCGGAACAAGTCGGGTTTAATAATATTGTCACCGATGGCGATCGCAAAGTTCGCCGCAGTCTCCTCTATTGGCACAAAGACGGAGAACCTCGTACCAGTTTCGCCCATCGTCTCGCCCTACTCTATTTAGCCCAAGAAGGAATCACCCCCCAACAAGCCCCAGACGGCCATTATTTACAGTTAGGGGAAACGGTTTTTCGCCCCTTTGAACCCAACGATGGGGACTATGTGGGAGCAGATGCTAAAGGCTATCAAGTTTTGGTCAACTTCCGGCATCCCAGCTTATTTCAACAGGTGTCCATGTCAGCCGTTTTGTCGGGAGAAGTATCCCCCCATCTCATCCGCGATCGCATTATTCTCATCGGCTCCACTGCCCCGAGTCTCAAAGACTTTGCCTATATTCCCTATGCCCCCAAATCCGCCGGGGGACGCAAGCATATTCACGGGGTCGAATTACACGCCAATTTTATCAGCTATCTATTAAGCGCGGTCTTAGATGAACGTCCGGTGATTCGCGTCTGGTCCAATCCAGTCCAATGGGCTTGGATTCTACTCTGGTCAGGGGTGGGCGGTGTGATTGTCTGGTATTGGCGATCGCCCCTAAAATCCTCCCTCCTCCTCCTGCTCACCATCACCCTCCTCGGCAGCATCGGTTATTTAGCCTTTCTCCAAGGGCTTTGGATTCCCCTCGCCACCCCCTTATTAGCCCTGGGCAGCACCACGATCTTACTGACCAGCCACCTCGCCTATCAGCGCGAAGAGTTGAAACGTTCCACAGACTTTCTCCAGTCAGTCATTGATGCCATTCCCGACCCCATTTTTGTGAAAGATCGTCAACATAATTGGCTCATTCTCAATAAAGCCTTTGCCCACTTTACCGGGTATGCTCGGGAGGAATTGATCGGCAAATCCGACAGCGACTTTTTCCAAAGTGAACAGGCCGCCATCTTTTGGGAACAGGATCGGATGGTCTTTCTCACCCATAACGCCCAAGAACACGAGGAAAAATTCACCAACCGTTACGGCACCGAATATATTACCGCCACCAAGCGATCGCTTCACCAAGACGCAGCCGGGAATATGTTTTTAGTCGGTGTGATTCGAGATATTACCGAACGGAAGCGCGTTGAAGAAGAATTGCGCCGCACCACCCAAGAATTAACCCGGTCTAATGCCGATTTACTCAAATCCCAACGACTCGATAATTTAACCGGAATCCCCAACCGTGTCCATTTTGAAGAAACCCTGAAAGAATTATTACGTTGGGGGGCTGAACATTCTAAATTAATTGGCGTGTTATTCTTAGACCTCGACGGGTTTAAAGATGTCAATGACACCCATAGTCATTACATGGGTGATTTACTCCTCAAAGCCGTCGCCCAACGGTTCAAAAACTGTCTACGCAGTAGTGATTTAGTCGCCCGTTGGGCAGGGGATGAATTTTCTATTATTCTCCCCGATATTAAAAAGGTCAGTGATACCGAAATTGTCGCCGACAAAATCCGAGCCACCTTAGCACAACCCTTTATGTTAGAAGGTCACAAAATCTCCGTCGGGGCGAGTATTGGCACCAGTGTTTATCCCCATGATGGTCAAGATGTGGATACTTTAGTCCATAAAGCCGATGCAGAGATGTATGGGGTAAAAAACAGAACCAAAGCCCAGACCCTTCCTCCCTTGTCCCTCGGTTGTGAAACACCTAAATCGTGACATCCTCCCGACACTCCCCTATCGTTAGAGCGCGGGGCTTCTCGGCGATTAGCTAACCTAACAGCAAGTATTAAAATCCATGACCCAACTAGAACAACGCCTAAGAGCCATTTTTAGCCAAGACCTCAGCCAGAAAAAAACCTGGTACTCTGCCGTTGCCCAAGCCTATCATCTCGCTCGACCGCGTTATCCTCAAAGCCTGATCGACCAAGCCATCACTTGGGCGAACCTCACCCCCGGAGACTCCTTGCTAGAATTAGGCTGTGGCCCAGGAATTGCCACCCCCGCTTTCGCCCAAAAAGGCTTAAAAATCACGGCTTTAGAACCCAGTGAGGCCGCTTGTGCGATCGCCCAACAACAATGTAATCCCTATCCCCACGTCCAAATCCTCAACAGCACCTTTGAAGAGTGGCCCCTACCCCCCCAACCCTTCCCCGCCGTTTTAGCCGCCTCCTCCTTTCATTGGCTTTCCCCCCACCTACGCCACCAAAAAGCCGCCCAAGCCTTATCCCCTGAAGGCTCTCTCATCTTGCTTTGGAACATTCCCCCTCAACCCCAAGCCCCCGTACAACAGATCATTCGGCAAGTCCATGAAATCTATCTCCCCGAATTAGCCGAACCCATTGACCCCGCCCTCCATGAACAGCACGTTCACCAGTTTGGGCAACAAGTCATAGACTCCGGTTACTTTGACCATCTGCAAACCACCCAACTCCTCTGTGAGAAAAACTACACCGTTGAGGACTATCTCGCCCTCCTCCATAGCTTGTCCCAATATATCCAACTCGACCCCCCCACCCGAGACACCCTCTTCCACCATCTCCACCTTGCCCTCACAGAACAATGGGGGCAACCCATCCCCACCACCTATTTATCCCTGCTCCACGTCGCCAAAAAGGGAGTTCACCGCTAAACATTACCGCTAAACAACTGTATGAATTTTCATAAAATTAGTTCCTTCAGACGTCTTTTGTAACGGTAAACCCGCCAAAATTAAAATCTTATCCCCCGCTTGCGCTAAACCCCGCTCCTTTAACCCCGATTGGGCCTGTTCAATTAACCCATCATAGGTTTCAATTCGACGGTCCATTAATACCGGAATCACACCCCAAATCAAATTTAAACGGTGGTACGTGCGAATATTCGCCGTGAAAGCCACGACAATCGCTTTCGGTCGTTCTGCCGCCGCCAAACAAGCCGTATAACCACTGGTGGTAAAAGCCACAATACAACGTAACTCTAAAATCTTATCAATCGTATTCAGGGCTTCACTTAAAGCATGAGTTTCATCATTACTGTAGGGGGGATAGTTGACAAATTGCACTTCTGGCTCCACCTGTGTGGCAATTTGTACCATCGTTTCCACCGCCTTCACCGGGTATTTCCCCACCGCCGATTCCCCCGACAACATAATGGCATCCGTGCCATCAATAATCGCATTGGCCACATCAGAAGCCTCCGCCCGAGTGGGACGCGGTTCAACAATCATACTCTCTAACATCTGAGTGGCCGTAATCACCGGAATTCCCCGTTGATTACACATCCGAATAATCCGTTTTTGCAACATGGGGACTTTTTCGGGACTTAATTCCACCCCTAAATCCCCCCGGGCTACCATCAAACCGTTACATTCACTGAGGATTTCTTCCAAATGTGCGATCGCCTGGGGCTTTTCAATCTTAGCAATCACACAAATATCACCCGCCCCCTTATGAGAGAGAAACGCCTTCAGCGAGCGAATATCCTCCGCCCGACGCACAAAACTTAAAGACACCCAGTCAATCCCCTGACTAATGCCAAACTCCAAATCCTTCTTATCCTTCTCCGTCATCGAAGGCAACCGCAAATTTAAACTCGGGAAATTAACCCCCTTCCGACTTTGTAAACGCCCTCCCTCCACCACACGACAGATTACTCCGGGCCCATCAATCTCCTCAACACACAATTCCAACAATCCATCCGCCAGCAAAACCTCTGTTCCCGGTTGTGCTTCCTCCGCCAAATAGGCATAATCCAGAGGAATCTGATCCCCTTCATGGTCATAATCCGCCACAGGAACCAGCTTAACCCTTGTTCCCTCCACCAACTCCAGACTCCCTGTTGGCAACTGCCCCACCCGAATTTTCGGCCCCTGCAAATCCTGCAAAATCGTCACAGGTGTATCTAACTCCTCCGACACTGCCCGTAATACCCTTAAAGTCGTGGCATGATCCCGATAACTGCCGTGGGAAAAATTGAAACGAGCCACCCTCATCCCCGCTGCTACCAACTCCCGAATCACTTCCGGAGAATTACTAGCAGGGCCCAGAGTAGCAACAACTTTAGTGCGATTAGGTAGAGAGGACATAACTGGGATTTAGGATAACTAGCCAAATCTTAGCGCAAGGGTTGCTCTTTGGACGGAAATCTCAGAAACATTGCAACTTTAGTCCGCCCTTGTTTTAGATTTATTTAAGGTTTATTTAAAGTCTTTTGAAGACAATTTATGTTAACAAGATGACCTATATTTTCTTTTAACATCTTTTTGGATCTTTCTGGTTTATATTAATCTGTGGAGAGCCTAGATCAAGGGCAATCCAGCTAACTCTAGAAATTAGAGATCCTGCCGAAATACTGATTCTGCTGACCAGAGCAACGTTAGAAGCAAAGTCAGACCGCAAGAACCTAGATTTTGGGCGCATAGGGCAAAAACGGGAATAAACCATCAAGATTTAACTTGATTTAATGGTTGATCCGGCAAAAAAATTGATCACAAGATTTGGCTTGAAGCTTTGATTTATAGGAGTGTTCACTATGTCCAAACAAGTAAAAATCGCCATTAATGGTTTTGGTCGCATCGGTCGTTTAGTCCTGCGTGCTGCCATGAACAACCGCCATATTCATGTAGTCGGGATTAACGACCTTTTCGAGGCCCCCCACTTGGCTTATATGTTCAAGTATGATTCCACCCACGGAGTGTATCATGGGGCCGTGGAAAGTTCAGAGGAAGGAATTTCCGTCAATGGGCATTTTATCCCCTGTACCGCCATGCGCGACCCCGCCGAACTCCCTTGGGGCGATCGCGAAGTAGACTATGTAGTAGAATCCACCGGACTCTTCACCAACTACGACGGCGCCGCCAAACACATCGCCGCCGGAGCCAAACGAGTCGTCATCTCCGCCCCCACCAAAGACCCTGAGAAAGTAAAAACCATCGTCATGGGCGTTAACGATAGCGACTTTGACCCAGCCAGTCATCTCGTCCTCTCCAACGCCAGTTGTACCACCAACTGCCTCGCCCCCATTGCCAAAGTTATTCAAGATAACTTCGGCCTCGCCGAAGGCCTCATGACCACCGTCCACGCCATGACCGCCACCCAGCCCACCGTAGACGGTCCCAGTCGCAAAGACTGGCGCGGAGGACGCGGCGCCCCCCAAAACATCATCCCCGCCTCCACCGGAGCCGCCAAAGCCGTCACCCTCGTATTACCCGAATTAAAAGGCAAACTCACCGGGATGGCCTTCCGAGTCCCCACCCCCGATGTCTCCGTTGTTGACCTCACCTTCAAAACAGAAAAAGCCACCTCCTACCAAGAAATCTGCGCCGCCATGAAAGCCGCCGCCGAAGGCCCCATGCAAGGCTTCCTCGCCTACACCGAAGATGACGTTGTATCAATGGACTTTAAAGGAGATCCCCATTCCAGCATCTTTGACGCAGGCGCAGGCATTGAACTCAATGATCACTTCTTTAAAGTCGTCTCATGGTATGACAACGAGTGGGGCTACTCCTGCCGCGTCTTAGACTTAATCTCCCTCATGGGTCACAAGGAAGGACTCCTTTAATTAGGGTCTGCTCAATAAGGCTCTAATCCCGGTAATAAGGGGAGCAGGGGAGAGGGGGAGCAGGGGAGAGGATTCCTGACCCCCGATTCCCGACTCCCCATTGGGCGCCCAAGCGCAACTACGAACCCGACTCCCGACTCCCTTCTGACTTGTCACGGGAAACTGATTCCCCCCAGTTCCAAATTCTGATAGAATTGTGTAGAAACATTAAGATGAGCCTTTAATATTAAATGGAAGTTCTGGTGGTGGGTGCTACTGGCACCTTGGGGAGACAGGTTGCCCGTCGCGCTCTTGATGAAGGTCATCAGGTTCGCTGTCTCGTTAGAAATCTGAGAAAAGCAACCTTTTTAAAAGAGTGGGGCGCCGAATTAATCCAAGGGGACTTATGCAAACCCGAAACACTCCCGGATGCCCTCTCCGGGATTCAAGTGGTCATTGATGCCGCAACCGCAAGGGCGACCGACTCCCTGCGCATCCAACGAGTCGATTGGGAAGGAAAAGTAGCCCTCATCCAAGCCGCTCAAGCCGCAGGCATTGAACGCTATATTTTCTTCTCTATTTTGAATGCGGAAAAATTCCCCAAAGTTCCGCTCATGAACATTAAGCACTGCACAGAACAGTTCTTAGCGGAATCCGGGTTAAACTACACTATCTTAAGACCTTGTGGCTTCATGCAAGGCTTAATCGGTCAATACGCCGTTCCCATTCTCGATAATCAAGTAGTCTGGGTCACAGGGACCGGCTCGCCCATTGCCTATATGGACACCCTAGATGTAGCCAAATTTGCCGTCCGCGCCCTGACCCTACCCGAAACCGAAAAACGCACTTTCCCCATTGTCGGCACAAGAGCCTGGGGCGCTTACGAAATCATTAATCTCTGTGAACGATTATCTGGACAAACCGCCAGAACAGCCCGTTTAGAATTACCTGTTTTACGCGGCATCCGTCGCGTGTTACGCTTCTTTCAATGGGGATGGAATGTCTCAGACCGTTTAGCCTTTGCGGAGGTTTTGGCGAGCAATCAACCCCTAGATGCTTCAATGGAAGAAGTCTATCAAGTGTTTGGGTTTAACCCAGACGAGACAACCACCTTGGAAAGCTATTTACAAGAGTATTTCAGCCGGATTATGAAAAAGCTGAAAGAAATTGGCTATGAAAAGGAAAAACAGAAGCAAAAGAAAAAACGGCAGAAGTCGCCGTTTAAGTCTAAGACTAAATCTTAGTCGCCTTTCTCATCACTGGATTTTACTGGATGGGGTATCGTGCCAAAAATCGGCATTATTTATAACGACATTAAACCGATGGCTTGTCGCGTTGCTGAGGAGTTAAGCGACGAGCTACTTGCCAAAGGTTGTGAAGTGGTGATGACTTCCAGTTTTGGCGGCATTCTGGGCTACGCCAAGACCGACAAACGCCAAGACTATACACCCATCGACCAATTGATTCCCGAAGGCTTTAGTCAAGATATTGACTTTGGGATTGTCTTGGGTGGAGATGGAACCGTGTTGGCCGCCTGTCGTCAGGTCGCCTTGTGTGGCATTCCTCTATTAACCGTGAATACAGGACACATGGGTTTTTTAACGGAAACCTATGTATCCCAATTGAGTCAAGCCGTAGACCAGTTAATGGCCGGAGACTACCAAGTTGAAGAGCGCACCATGTTACGGGTGCAGGTTTGGCGAGAGGAACGTTTAATCTGGGAAGCTCTCTGTTTAAATGAAATGGTTCTCCACCGAGAACCCCTAACCAGTATGTGCCATTTTGAAATTCAAATTGGTCATCATGCTCCAGTGGATATTGCCGCCGATGGGGTGATTATTTCTACCCCAACAGGGTCAACAGCCTATTCTCTCAGTGCCGGGGGACCCGTGGTCACTCCGGGAGTTCCAGTGTTACAGTTAATCCCTATTTGTCCCCATTCCCTCGCTTCTCGGGCCTTGGTATTCTCCAATCAAGAACAAGTGCAGATTTTCCCCGCTAATCCTACCTCAATGGTGATGGTGGTAGATGGGAATGGAGGCTGTGCCGTACTCCCTCAAGATTCAGTACAAGTTCACAAGGCTGAGTATGGGGCGCGGTTTATCCGTCTCCAACGACCCGAGTTTTTCCGCATTTTACGGGAAAAATTGGGCTGGGGTCTACCTCATATTGCTAAACCTACGTCGGTGGAATTGCCCTGAGACTTGAACGAACGCTATATCTGGAACTTGACAAAAGGCACACAAGCTTAACTTGTCAGCCTTGGGCAATGTGCTAGAGATTAAGCAGATTTGATGTCAACGACCGCACCCACAAGGGGATGCGGCTTGCCTCTAGAGCCTAAGCCCTGAAGCATCCGGCAGATTGACCGCTGCCTGTTCCACCGTCTCTATTAGAGTAGTGGAAAGAATGTAGTCGTCTCTGTGATTCTTTGCTGCATTCCAATCGGCATGGTCACGGTTGCCACAGTTGCGACAGTAAAAACGAGACTTCGTGCGATTTGTTTTCCGAATATGTTTACAGACATTGCATTTCTGAGATGTGTACCTCGGATCTCCGAAGACAACACGCTTCCCTAGTGCTTCTGCTTTATAGGTTAGAAACAAATCTTGCTGGTAGAACGACCAGCTACCAAGCCACTTGTTCATCTTCTTTCCGCGTCTATTTTTGCGGATTCCAGACAGGTCTTCTAGTACGAAAACTGCTACGTCTGGAAGGTTTGCCAGTTTTTTCGTGACACAGTGATTCACATCGCCCATGAACCGCTTCTCGCGTCCACTCATCGCTTTGAGGCGACGTTTAGCAGAGGGAGTGCCTTTTTGCTGCAACGTTTTTCGGTTGTGTAAGTACCGTCTCTGTGTTGCACGAACCTGGCTACTTGAGAAGAACTGACCATCGGATGTCACAACCATGTGATACAGTCCTCGGTCAATCCCCAAGACTTTACCCTGAGTAACTTGCTGCGGCGTTTCAGCCTCAAATACCAACCGCACCCAAAACTGTTTACTGTGTTTCGAGTAGGTCAGTGTAGCCGCGCAAAATTCCCAGGTTTCAAATATCTCTTTGAAGTGTTCCGGTACATTCAGGATGAGCTTTTCACGCTTGCCAATGCACGAAAGAGTTAACTGATACCCTCTCAGTGTCATGGTACGTTTGTCGTATCTCAATCCTGATGTTGGCTTCTTCTTTGGATGTCGCTTGAACTTAGTTGCCTTGACTGCCTCCATCGCGTTATCCCGTATCGTTTGTACCAGTGCTGAGGGCACATGGGGATATTGCAATCTAAGGTCGGCATACAAAGCCTTGTGAGCTTTGCCTTTGTTGTACGTCTGTTCCTTCAATGCCCAGTCAACGTGCTGATTAAAAATGTCAGCACAAAACCTCATGAGAGGCAGAAATCTCTCATGGGGTAAGTTGACGGGGATGGAAACAGTGCGCTTCATTATTTAGACCCATCCAGAATCGTTGACTTCTTCTAAGGAAAGTGCATCTTCGTCCATGATTTCCTTTTCAGCCTTTTGTTGACTGAAATAGAACTGCCCTGTAAACTCTCCATTTTCCGAATCGTAGACTCCAGTAACCGCCCCGTCAGAAATCGTGGCGTTGAATCCGTTTGACCTCCTCAAAGGTGCTAATATCGAATAGCCTTGGTTTTCGCTTTTCGATATTTCCAATATTACCAGAAAAATACAAAGCCGTCCTTAAAGGACGGGGTTTCAGACCCAGGAGGTTTTGATGAAACTTATGAAACTGACTCAGATTCTCAACTCTCTCCGCCTACGTTGGTTTCTTCTGACCAAAGCACTAGATTATAGCAGCGATTTTGTCAATATTGTTTACAAAATTTATCTAAACCACAACAAAATTATTCACTTTCGCAACGGATACCCCGTCTATTCTCTCTCCACCCCAGCCGTTTTTAGCCCCCCAGCCGCTAACTTTATTGCTCGTGCCTTATACCGCACTATTCAAAACAAAAACTTACCCAACTTAATGAGTTTTGCCGTTAATGATGTTTGTAACGTCACCTGCGAACATTGTAGCTTTTTTAATGCCGTCGAAGAACCTCACCGCGAAACCCTCACCTTACCCCAAATTCAAAAACTCATCCAAGAGGCTCAAAGCTTAGGCGTTTCTATCATTAACTTTGTGGGAGGGGAACCCTTAATGCACCCCGATTTAGCACAAATTATTGCCAGCGTCGATAAAAATTTATCCACCACTGTTTTATTTACCAATGGTTGGGATTTAGCCCAGCAAGCCAAAACCTTAAAACAAGCGGGGTTAGATAGTATTTATGTTAGCATTGACCGGGCAACGGCTCAAGAACATGACCATTTTCGCGGCAAAGCTGGACTGTTTGAACGAGCCATTCAAGGCATTGCTAAAGCCAAAAAACTCGGCTTTTCTGTGGGAATTTCTACCACCATCACCCCCGAATCTTATCAACAAGGGGAATTTCATAAAATGGTCAACCTCGCTCAAGAGTTGGGCGTTCATGAACTATTAGTTTTTGATGCCATGCCCTCGGGAAGATATCAAGATAGACAAGATTTAATAAATGCAGATGATTGGGTAGAGGAAATGATTCAATCCGCCCAACGTTACAATCAAAATCCCCAGTATCCGGGAGTGGTTTTCTTTGCCTATTTCACCAGTTATCGCAGTGTGGGGTGTTCCTGTGGCACTAGCTACTTTTATGTTTCACCCTACGGGGATGTAATGTCTTGTGATTTTAATCATGGGAAATTTGGTAATATTCTAGAAACTCCCCTCTGGAAAATTTGGGAACGCCTTACCACATTACCGGAGTTTTGTCAAGCAAAATGGGGAGGTTGTAAAATCAAAGATGCAGAATATCGAGAAAAAACAGTCATTTCTGCCGGAGCATCTGAACAGTTATAATCATATCCAGTTAAATTGTTATTATTTTGACAATTAGGAAGGAATCCCCAATCAAAATCGCTTCGTTCGAGTTCTCATGACCTGTCCTTATGACTCATTACTGTTGACTGATTGAGCAAAACTTGCTCTAAATTTTTAACCTTTTTGGAGTGTTAGAATATATGGTCTTAATTCTCCCCTCTCTTCCCCTTGCCGCCGCTTGTTCTTTTACTAAAACGGCAACTTTACCGATTATTATTTTTGAGGTTATCGTTATCCTAGGCTTTATTGCCAGCGTTTGGTTTATCTCTAGAATTGAGAAACAATGGTGGCAACAGTTTCTCACGATGGCGGTTGGGGTTTTGTTGTTTGAACTGTTTACTGCTCCTATGTGGAATAATCATCACATGGGGGAATGGGCTTATATTTACGATGATGTCAGTTGGATTTTATTGCTCTGTTGGACGGCGTTAATTTTAACGATTGTTACCGTAGTTGATCGTTTTTTGAGTGAGTGGAAAGCTTCCAAACGTTTTCTAGTCTATTTGGGGGTTTTAATTGTCGCGGTAACGATTTTAGAGGCAATTGTTGTTAATATTGGAATTCGTTCTTACGCCCCGGAAGTATTAAGGGATATGGTTAATATCTTTATTCTGGGTGTGCCGATTGTGGAGGTTTTTTATTATACTCCCGTGTTTACCGGGTTGGTGATTGCGTTTCATAAATACTGGATGTTGGTGTTAGGTGATGAACCTTTTGTGCCGATTAAATATCGCCAATGGTTACGCAGCCTTGGACTGGCTTTGTTGGCTGTGTTTTTATTGGAGATGTTGGTGCAGCCAATGGTGGACAATGTGGGGTTTCCCCGTTGGTCTTATTTGGTGTTTGATATTACTCTGGTTCTGATTGTCGCTTGGGTGGCTATTATTGGTGTAACGGCTTTGGTGGTGGAGAAGTATTTCCTGCACTATCCAACTTGGGGACGTTTCTTGTTAGCGTTAGGCATTGCCGGGACGTTTATTTTATTATTAGAGACGGTGCTAATTAACCAGGGCTATCGTGTTTATGGGGCTAGTGCGGTGTCGAGTTTTGTTGGTTTCACTGTGCCGCAATTCAATATTCCTATTGAGGTGGTGTTTGCGGTGCCTTGTTATTTGGGGTTGATTATTTCCTTTATTCGTTATTGGGAAATTACGTTAGATAATCGTCTGTGAGGTTTCAGGTTTGAATTCAGTCAGATACGGGAAGTTTTTTAACGGTTGTGGATAATTTTGCCTTATGACTAATAGCAATTCAAAACAGGTTTCTCGGGTTTTCACGGCTACTCCTTTAGGGGCGTTAATTGTGTTCGTCCTGTTATCTATTTTTGTGGGGGGAGTGAATAATGCTGTGGTTGTTATTTTCTTTTCGGTGATTTGTACTTTTGGAATTAGTCTAGCTTTGTGGCTTCCTGTCTGTTTTGCAGTGGGTTTAATCTGTTTAATGGTGGTGGAGTCGGTATCATCTCAATGGTCTAGGACTCGTGAGGAAGTGGCAGCGGGGCCGACTCCTCAACAGAAGGCTCTCCGGAATTATATCCGGCAGGCAAGACACAAGGGGTTAAGTGAGAGTCAGATTGACAGGCGCTTGGGTGCTAAGGGGTGGACGGAGGAGGAAATTGAGATGGGGAGGGAGTTACTTTTAGTGACAACGGAGGGAAATTAGGTTTTCTGTTGTTGCCCCGCGCTGTAAGGAGGTCACTGGGACATTTTCTTGAGTCTTCATTGTCTGGGGGGTGTTAGGGGAGTCTGAGGGGAGAAACCGAAAAGTCGCGTTTTTTAGGGGGATTTAGGAGGGGGGCTGAAGCGTGACATTATTAAGGATTGCTGGACAGGGGGGCTTTTTGCATTAAACTAGAAGGGGGTGGAGTGGTATATATAGCTATTCCTAATGAGACGTGAACTCTAGGCTATTGTCCTATGTCGATTCTAGGCGAGCCTTTTTTGCACGACTCAGATAGGTTTGCTATATAGCTGATTTGTTGTGTTGAAATAAGTTTTCATGTTGTCTGGTGGAGAATTTTGGATGGAGAATTCTAGCTTGAAAGTTTTAGGTGGAAGGTTTTACTCTGAAGCATGATTGTCCCCAGTTTATTGATTCTATATCCTAGATTTCACCGGATCTGATAATGTTAAAGCGATGGTGGATTTATCAACAAGAACGGTTTCCCATTTTTAGTAATGGGATACTTATTTTAGTTTTTAGTACGTCTGCGGTTAGTTATTCAGCTTTATTGCGGGAACAGTTTCCTACGTTTGAATCGTTAACTGTTGCGGCGGTTAGCACGTTTTTGTTTTTTCTGCTGTTGCGGATTGTGGATGAGTTTAAGGATTTTGATGATGATCGGATTTATCGTCCTTATCGTCCTGTGCCTCGGGGGTTAATTAGTTTAAAAGAATTGGGTTTGTTGGGGGTTTTTAGTCTTTTTGCTCAGTTAGGACTGGCGCTTTATATGAGTCGCAGTTTAGCGATTCTTTTAAGTGTGGTGTGGTTCTATTTTGTGTTAATGAGTCAGGATTTTTTCTTGTATAAACGGTTGAAAGGTCATCCGGTGGCTTATTTGTTGAGTCATAATGTGATTGTTCCTCTGATTGCTTTGTATGCGACGGCTTGTGATTGGTTGTTGATGAAAAGTGCGATTCCTCCGGCGGTGATTTGGTTTTTAATTACGACGGCGATGAATGGGTTAATTTTGGAGATTGGGCGGAAGATTCGCGCTCCTAATGATGAGGAGGTGGGGGTTGATAGTTATAGTTCGTTGTGGGGACGGGATAATGCGGTGTTGGTGTGGGTGACGGTGATTTGTTTTAGTGCTGTGGCGGCGTTTTGGACGGCGAAGCAAATTGATTTTGTGCGACCGATGAATTTAATTCTGTTGGTGTTAGGAATTGGGGCGAGTATGGTGGCTTATTCGTTTTTTAATCATCCGACGCGCAAAAGTGCAAAATGGGTTAATCTGATGTCTGGATTGTGGGCTTTGTTTACCTATTTGGGGTTGGGGGTGATTCCCCTGTTACTGCGCTATGAAATACATTTGCCGTTTTCAGGATAGGGCGATCGCATCCCAAATGGGGGGCAAGGGCTGGGCGATCGCGCAACTGTACCAAAAAGGCTTCCTCGTCCCCAGTGGCTTCATTCTCACCCCCCTCGCCTTTCTCGACAGTCTCACCCAGGCCCAGCGCGGTCAATTTCAGACTCTGGCTCAACTCTCCCTGAGTCAAATCAAGCCTCTTCCTGACTTCCTCGGTGAGTTAAAGGTAGGAGATGGGGTCAAGTTAGAAATTCTGCAAGCCTTGGCGGATTTATTCCCCTACGGGGGACGATTTGCTGTGCGGTCTTCGGCCGTGGAGGAAGATGGGGAACAACAGTCCTTTGCCGGGCAACTGGACAGCTTTCTAGGCGTTGCTCCCGAGGATTTGTATGACAAAATCGCCCAAGTCTGGCAGTCGGCATTTAGCGATCGCCTCCTCAGTTACCGTCAACAGCAAGGCCTCCCCCATTTTCCCGCCCCCCCGGCCGTAATTGTCCAGCAGATGCTGAATCCCACCCTAGCTGGGGTAGCTTTTGCCGCCGATCCCATCACCGGGCGACGGAATTGGGTGACGATTAACGCCGTCTACGGTCTAGGAAATGCCCTCGTTTCGGGAGAGTGGGAAGGAGATCACTTCCTCCTTGACCCCCAAAACCAGATCATTCAGCGTCATCTGGTGGAAAAACGCCTCTGTGATCGTCTCAACAAACAGGGAGAAGTCGAACGCTGTCAACTGCCAGCAGACCTCCTGCACAGTCCCACCTTAACCGATGAACAACTCCAGCGTTTAGCCACCCTAACGCGGCAAATTAGCCATCAGTTGGGAGCGCCCCAAGATATAGAATGGGCCCAGGTCAATCAACAGACCTACATCCTCCAAGCCCGCCCCATTACAGCCTTACCCCCCCTCCCCCCCGCCACTGGAGTTTACCGAATCTGGGACAATAGCAACATTGCCGAAAGTTATAGTGGGGTGACAACTCCCCTCACCTTCTCCTTTGCCCGCCAAGCTTACGAGGAAGTCTACCGCCAATTTTGCCGCTTAATGGGCGTATCTCCCCGACGCATTGCCCAACATCAGACCACCTTTGAAAACATGATTGGGCTGCTAGAAGGGCGCATTTATTACAATCTCCTCAACTGGTACCGCGTCCTGGCTCTCTTGCCCGGATTTCGCCTCAATCGGGCCTTTATGGAACAGATGATGGGGGTCAAGGAATCCCTCCCCGAGGAGCTTGTACAAGGTTTAGATCAAAGTTCTTGGCGCGATCGCCTCCAAGATAGCGGTCACCTCCTGCGCACCTTAGCGGGCTTACTCCTCAACTACCTCCTCCTACCCCTCAAAATCCGCCGTTTCTACCGTCGTCTCCAGCGCCTCCTGAGTCCGGCCCCCGACTTCTCGACTCTGGCCCCAGAAGACCTCGCCCAATATTACCGCACCCTTGCCAGTCAACTCCTCCCCCGTTGGGATGCCCCCATCCTCAATGATTTTTTTGCCATGATTTTTTATGGTCTGTTGCGCAAGTTGACAGAAAAATGGTGTGGCGATACCGACGGCACCCTGCAAAATGGACTCCTGACCCAACGGGGGGGCATGATTAGCGCGGAACCCGCCCAGAGAATCCGCGCCCTCGCTGCCCTCGCTGCCCCTCACCCCAAATTTATCGAAATGTTGAGTCAAGAGCCGTTAGAGCGCATCCTAGCGGCTATTGAGCAGTTTCCTGAGTTCAAGTCCAGTTATGAAGACTATTTGCACAAGTTTAGCGATCGCTGCCTAGACGAACTCAAACTAGAAAGCCCCACCCTCTCAGAGAATCCCCTGCCCCTATTGCGCACCATTGGCGCTCTAGCTCACCCCCCCAGTCGTCACCATTCCACCGCCCTCAGTCGCCTCCCAGAACCGGTCGCCCTGCGGGTGCGCCGCATTTTACGCCGTTATCCCCTGCGTCGTCTGGTGTTTAAATGGGTGTTAGTCAATGCCAGGCAACGGTTACGGCAACGGGAAAACCTGCGCTTTGAACGAACCCGGGTTTTTGGTCGAGCGCGCCAATTATTCTTAGAGTTGGGGCAACGGTTTTATACCCTTGACCTGTTACAACAGCCTCGGGATATTTTTTACTTAGAAGTGGGGGAAATTCTCGCCCTGTTAGAGGGGACTAGCACTTGTAATCGGGTGAAAGACTTAGTGGCTCTTCGTCAGGCCGAGTTTGAGGACTATCGCCGTCATTCCAGTTTAGGCGATCGCGTGGCCACCTTCGGCATCCCCAGTTTAAACCCCACCGCCCCGCCCCTAACCCCTGTTTCCAGTGTCACCACCGACAGCAAACAGGGATTAGGCTGTTCCCCCGGCATTGTACGGGCCCCTGTGCGCATCATTACCGACCCCCAGCAAGCCCTCACCAGTCGCCCACCCCTCCAACCCGGTACAATCCTAGTAGCAGAACGCACAGATCCCGGTTGGATTTTACTCTTTCCCCTCGCCGTGGGGTTATTAGTAGAACGGGGGAGTTTATTATCCCACGCGGCCATCGTATCCCGGGAGTTAGGCCTTCCGGCTGTGATCTCCCTACCGGGGATTACCCAATGGTTAAAGGATGGGGACTGGGTAGAGTTGGACGGTAGCACAGGACGAGTGCGCAAGGTAGGGCTTGGTGAATAAGTTTGCTTGTGGGAATAGGGGAGCGGGGGAGCAGGGGAATTGATAATTGATAATTGATAATTGATAATTATTACCTATTACCTATTACCTATTACCTATTACCTATTACTGCTGTGGATTCGGCACAATAGGGGCAAGCAATACCCGGTTCATAAGCGGGAGATTCTTGTTCTGCGGGACTGAGGGGATGACCACAAGCAGAACACATTCCATAACTGCCCGGTTCTAAACCATGTTCAACGGCAATGCGTTCATCAAAAACAAAACATTCCCCTTGCCAGAGACTCTCCTCGGGGGGGATTTCAGCGAGATATCGCAAAATGCCCCCTTGTAGGTGATAAACCTCTTGAAACCCTTGTTTAAGTAGGTAAGCGGTGGCTTTTTCGCAACGAATGCCTCCGGTGCAAAACATGGCGACTTTAGGCTGTTTTTGGGGGTCAAGATGCTGTTTTACATAGTCGGGGAATTCGCGGAAGGAACGAGTTTGAGGGTTTCGGGCATTTGTGAACGTGCCGATTTTCACCTCATAATCATTGCGGGTGTCAATGACCACTACTTCGGGGTCAGAAATTAATTGATTCCACCCTTGGGGGGGGACATACTGACCCACTTGTTGGGTGGGGTCTACTTCGGGGTGTCCAAAGGTGACGATTTCTTTTTTTAAGCGCACTTTTAGGCGTTCAAAGGGGGGCGTTTCGGCGTAAGAAAGTTTCACGTCCAAATCGTGGAGACGGGGGTCAGAACGTAAATAATCTAGCACTGAGGCGATCGCATTTTCCGTTCCGGCCAAGGTGGCATTTATCCCTTCTGAGGCTAGGAGGATGGTTCCTTTTATGCCCTGGGTTTGACAATAATTCAACAGGGGCACTTGTTGTTCTCGGTAGTCTGGGAAGGTAAAAAATTTATAAAATGTAGCAACAGTGACAGTCATAAATCCCAACGGCAAGATGTATCTTTATTTATTTTAGGTCGTTCGGTGATCATGGTATCACCAGAGTTTCACGGAAGAAAATTGATAATTGTTCTCTATTCCCTATTCCCTGACCTTGACAATTTGATGAAATTCCAGAGATATCCGCTATATCTCCAAGATTAACGTTTTTCCTCCCCTCGCAATGACGGGATTCACCCTGAGTCAAAGACTAATTTTATCCGTAATTTTACAGAGAATTTTGTTTAAGAATCGTTGTTTTTTCTATGAAAAAAAATTAATTTTTCGCCACATTATTGTTTTTTATGCGTCTATAGGATTAATCAACTCTTGCAGTTTTTTCTAAGGTCAAGTCCCATGAAACGTTTACTGCATTCTTCGCTCAGTGCCAGTTTTCTCACTGTTCTTTTAATTACTTGTAGCCATTTCTCCCAAGCTCAGGGAACGAAAAATACACTGTTAGCACAAGCTCAAGTCTGTGCCGATGGAGTTTCTCCCGAATATTGTCAATGTGCGGCGGAAGCGGAGGCGAATTATAACCAGCAATGGGATAATTTAGCTGACGATGCTAAAGAGGCGGAAAAATGGCGCGTCTGGCGAGAATATACTCTGAATCTTCAACAATGTCATCGTTTCCTGTCGCCAATGGAACGGGAAGCGGTGTATATGGATGAGTGTTTAACTCAGTTTAGTGATTTACCTAATCCTGAACAATATTGTAGTTGTCAGGTGGCGTTAGATTTGGACGTAGAAAATACGTTTCGTCAGGGCAATGTTGACGTTAGTTCGGAGCAGTTCCGAGAGTTTGGACAACGGAAAATAATCTGTTCGTCCTATCTGAAACCTGGAGTGTGAACTACCCCACCCTGCCGTTGGCGAGGAAGGGGAATTCCGCAACATTTTGTTAAAGGCGGCGTAGTGCAACGATGGGGTCGAGTTGGGCGGCTTGTCGGGCGGGGAAGACTCCGAAAAATAGACCAATGCCGCCGGATACGCCCACGGCGAGCAGGATAGACAGGGGGGAAATAATGGAGGCTAAGGGACTGACGGCACCGATGAAGAAGATGCCGCCAATGCCGATGACGGTGCCGACGACTCCCCCCACGGCGGAGACAATCACAGCTTCAATGAGAAATTGACTGAGAATGTCTTGTTGAGTTGCGCCCAAGGCTTTACGCAGTCCGATTTCTTGGGTGCGTTCTGTGACGGAAACTAGCATGATGTTCATAACGCCGATGCCCCCGACGAGGAGGGAAATGGCGGCGATCGCAGCTAACATGATGGTAAGGCCTCCGGTCACAGTTCCCACGATACTCAGGACATCTTTTTGGGTGCGCACGGTAAAGTCATCTTCTCCGGTGATATTGTGGCGCAGACGGAGTAAGTTCTCGATTTGGAATTGAGCGGCTCCAATGCTTTGGGCGTTGCGGGCTGACACAGTAATGACGGACACTTCTAAGCCATAGGGGGAGGTGCGGCCGACGATTTGATTGGCCATTGTGGTGAGGGGAAGATATACGGCCTCGTCTTGATTGGTGCCTAAAAATGCGCCTTTAGACTCCATCACGCCAATCACTTCTAGGGAAATGTTTTTAACGCGGATGCGTTCGCCGAGGGGATTGCGATCGCCAAAAAACTGATCCGCTATCTCTGACCCTAACACCACGACCCGAGCATTACGCCTCAGATCCGATTCTTCAATAAACCGCCCCCTCTCGACTCGGAACGTTCGCACGGGGGAAAATTCCGGCGTTACTCCTAAAACCGTGATATTGGTCGTTTGTTGTTGATAGGAGACAATTTCCCGGGCGTTGATTTGGGGGGCGACCTGAGAGACGGCGGGGACTTGGCGGGCGATCGCTTCCGCATCCTCTAAAACCAGCGTTTTGGGTAACTCAAAGGTCGTCCGCCGATCCTGTTGATTGCCGGGGATAATAAACAACAAGTTGGGGCCGAGGGCTTCAAATTCCTCCTCGGCCAAACGTTGCGCCCCTTGTCCAATACCTACCATGGCAATCACGGAGGCATTGCCAATCACAATCCCTAACATGGTTAAGGCACTCCGCAACTTATTACTCCTTAAAGCGCGGGTGGCCATGTGGACACTTTCGAGAAACTGCATAAATTAGCCTTGACCTAAAATTGCTGTTTCTAGTTTAGCTAAGGCACTTTCTAAGGTATCGTTCACTACTTGTAAATCAAATTCATGACTAGCGGCAATTTCCCCCTCCGCGTGTCTTAGGCGCTTGAGGATGGCTTCCTCCGAGTCTTGACCGCGATCGCGCAGACGGCGTTCTAATTCCGCACTAGAGGGCGGTAAAATGAAGATGCGGAAGGCTTTAGGGAAGGTCTGCTGAATCAGGCGCGCCCCAACTAACTCAATTTCTAGCAGCACGATCTGACCTCGGGCAATTTGTTGTTCTACATTTTGCCGGGGGGTGCCGTACAAGTTCCCCGCATATTCTGCCCATTCGAGAAACTCACCCGCCGCTACCATTTGCTGAAAATGGTGGCGTTCCAAGAAAAAATAGTGTTTCCCGTCTACTTCTCCCGGACGAGGTTGACGAGTGGTGGCCGATACGGAAAGATGCAGGTCTGGATGACGTTCTAATAAGGCTTTAACTAGCGTTCCTTTGCCTACCCCACTCGGTCCGGTCAGCACAATTAATTTACCTTGGGGAGGAGGGTCAAGGGTTAAGGTGGCGGGGTGTTCAAAGGAGGGGGTGAGTTGGCTGGTAACTCCCTCCTTGGTTAAGGTGTTGTTCTGTCTCATGATAACTTGTTGGGGTTAGCCGCTTACGGTGCAGAAAAATCAGGGTAGGTGCTTGGTGTCTTCGTGAAACTGAAGACCTTAATTCTTCCCTGACTATTTAGACAGGGACTTTGCTCAATTTTAAGCTACTGAGGACTAATTACTCAAATGACCCTCTTTAGGGTTGGCAACAAAACGATGGGCAACTGTTTCCGGCTGAATCGCTGATAGTACCACATGACTTGAATCTGTGATGATGACCGCACGAGTACGACGGCCGTAGGTGGCATCAATGAGTTGACCGCGATCGCGAGCATCTGTGATAATGCGTTTAATCGGTGCAGATTCAGGACTTACAATTGCAATAATGCGATTCGCAGAGACGATATTGCCAAAACCAATGTTAATCAGTTGAATATCCATAAGGCATGAACGGCCCTGCCGTTTGAGTGTGAATCATAAATTTAGGTTCAATTTTCATGTTATCCACAAAAATTGGGCTTTACAATTATAGCCGCCACAAATTTGGGATTTCTTTGGAATTTTCCCCTTTTTATGGTCTACAAGGAGAAAAAAGCGCAATTTTTGGACTGGGGAGAAGGGGAATTGATAATTAATAATTGTTCCCCCGCTCCCCTGCTCCCCCGCTTGCCTTTG
>NZ_JAIHOM010000055.1 GCF_026130165.1 Spirulina subsalsa FACHB-351
CTTGAGTTTGAAATCGTAGGTCATCGTTATCATGCTCCCATTATAACACACTTAATAAAACTGGCAAGGCTCATTAAGTGTTGACGCTTCGCGGGTTACATACTGTTTTTCTTTTCATCCCCGTCCTAAAGTATCGGGGCTTTCAAGAAAACATGATCGGTAAACTAAAAATATTTGATGTTTCAATAACGAGCAGTTGCTCAACCGCTTGGGTATAATGAAGTGAACTATTTGCGGATGGTAATATATCAAACTT
Organism: Spirulina subsalsa FACHB-351; assembly: GCF_026130165.1. Taxonomy (GTDB): domain Bacteria; phylum Cyanobacteriota; class Cyanobacteriia; order Cyanobacteriales; family Spirulinaceae; genus Spirulina_A; species Spirulina_A subsalsa_A. The sequence continues at coordinate 257 of NZ_JAIHOM010000055.1, forward strand.
TGTTACTAAAACTATCAGAGCAACGGAGTGGCTATTGAGTGCTAATTTTGACTTGAAAAGAACTTCACTTCTGATAATATTATTCAGCAAGAATGGCATAGAACATAACGTTTGCTCAACTTCCATCCACTCAGAGGGAAATTGTTGAGTCAAATCCTCGTTCTGATTATTAAAATCTGTATACTCAATTAACATTATTTGTAATGGCTCAAAAAATTTTAAATGAATGAGATTTAAGAATAATTTACCTCATTAATCCCTCACTAAACTTTTGAGACAAGACCTTACCTTGTCTCAAAAGTTCACTTTATTTATTCTCTGGCTTCCTGATTAAATGGGCAAACGTTTAATATCTTCATTAGAACCAATCACGACCATAGCGGTACCTTGACTTAAACGACGATTGGGGAGAGGATTAATTTCAAATTTCTTGTCGTCTTCGGCGACAGCAATTAGGGTTAAACCATAACGGCCGCGCAGTTGAATTTCTGCGATAGTTTTGCCGTGAAACTCTTCGGGGACTAGCACTTCTACAATACTGTGGTCAGGGTCAAGGTCGAAACGCTCCAAAATGGCCGGTTTGGTGAGAGTATAGGCTAAGGCACAACCCGCTTCATATTCAGGGAAAACCACTTGATCCGCCCCAACTCGTTCTAGGAGTTTGCCATGAATTTCTGAGGAGGCTTTAGCCACAACGTGCTTAACACCTGCTTCCTTGGCGTTGAGGGTAGTAATGATGCTCTCCTGCACATAATTACCGATGGCGACAATGACGGTATCAAATTCAAAGATCCCGGCTTCTTTAAGAGCGTTGGGATCGGTGGAATCTAGGGATATGGCATGGGTGGCGACTTTATCGTTTAAGGCTTGGGCCACTAATTTCTCGCTGATATCAGTTCCCAAGACTTCATAACCCATTTTATGCAGGGCTCCGGCAACGGAACGGCCAAAACGCCCTAGACCAATAACCGCGAATTGTTTATTCTCTTTACCGAGACTGGTTAGAAATTTAAGCGATCGCAAATTCACACTCAATCATCCTCTTGCGCTCTCATTGGAATTGATCTCAAATTATCCCCTGTTTTGCCCCTCTCGTCTCCTCCCCCTATCCCACTAATAAATTTTCCTCGGGATATTGCAGACTGGTAGGACGCGGATCGCCGAAAATCGCCGCCATAAAGACTAAAATCCCGATTCTCCCGGTATACATGGTAAAAATTAAAATAATCTGACTAATCTCAGATAAATCCGCCGTAATTCCCGTAGAAAGTCCCACCGTAGCAAAGGCCGAAACCACTTCAAAGAGGAGATGGATAAAATCAAATTTCCCAGCCTCGGTAATGGATAACAGGGTGGTGACACTGACTACCATGGTGGCAGATCCCAAGACAACGGCAATGGCTTTATAAATTAGGGAGGTAGGAATCTTGCGGCTGTGCATAATCACCTGTTCATGGCCCCGTAGGGTGGAACGAGTGCAATTAATTAATATTCCCAAGGTGGTAGTTTTTAAGCCGCCTCCTGTGCCACTGGGACTCGCTCCAATAAACATAAAAGCAATGGTGATAAAGAGGGCGGTGTCACTCATACTCCCAAAATCAACACTATTAAATCCGGCAGTCCTAGTGGTGACAGATTGAAACCAAGCGGCCAATAGTTTATCTTTCAGAGTTAATGGACCTAATGTATTAAGATTTAAAAATTCTGTGGTAAAAAAGCCGATTGTTCCCGAAATCAATAAAAAGGCAGTTACTCGCACAACAACTTTAGTATTAAGGGAAAAAATCGATAAAACTCTCTGACCGCTTAATTTAGATTTGATCCAGTATTGCAATTCTAGTATCACTTGATAGCCAATACCGCCAAAAATAATGAGTAGAGGCACACCAATATTAATGGCGATGGAATGCTGGTAGCCCATTAGACTGTCTGCAAATAGACTAAATCCAGCATTATTCCAAGCACTAATACTGTGAAAGAAAGCAATCCATAAACCTTTTAAAAAACCATAGTCTTCTTGAAATGGCTTGAGAATAATTAGAAGACCAGTCAGTTCAAAAAAGAAGGTTGTAATAATAATCGAGCGAATTAAATGTTGACTACCCTGTAAAAAAGGACGGTCAAAGGATTCTTGGATGGCCAGTTTTTGCCGCAGGTCAAATTTACGGCGTAAGACCAATAATAAAAAGGTGCTAGTGGTCATATAGCCTAGACCACCGATTTGAATTAAAAGCAAAATAAAACACTGTCCAAGGGTGGAAAAATGGCTGCCAGTATCGACGACAATTAAACCCGTAACACAGACGGCAGAAGTAGCAGTAAAGATGGCAACCAGTGGACTATTCCAATCGCCGCTACTGGTGGAAATAGGCAATAGCAGGAGCAATGTTCCGACGGATATTACCGCCAAAAACCCTAAACAAATAGTGCGCGCAATAGTCATAAAATTTCGGCTATTTCAGAAAACTGAACAAAGGTTAAACCGGGAGGAGTAAAGGGAAGAGGGGAAGATTCTGCTGGGAAAATTTTTCTGGAGTTCCCCCCCATTCTCAAGCAACTTGCTACAATCAGGGCTTATTTATAGCATGAGCCGTTACAAAAAATGAATCAACCCAAACCTACGTCTAAGCCCAAGCATATTGTTCTCACCTCTCATCCCAACCGTCAAGGATCCTCGGTCTTACCCATTGAGTGGGGGAATCGGGATCCTCTCAAACGGGGTGCGATTATTGGCAGTTTGACTCACCAAAGCCACCGTAACGTGATTGGGACTCATTCGGGGTCTTATGCGGTTTATCGGGCTTTAGCGGTGGCCAGTGGCTCCCTACAGCCCGATCACCGCGCTGATTTGACCCATACCGCCCCCCCAGTCCAGATTGGGCCTTATCCTAGTTGGGGAGATCCTCATGGGATTGTTTCGCTGGATCCCTTTGGGGCGATGGTGGAGGAGGTCTATGGGTCTTTGATTGCCCAGGGGTATGATCTTCGCCCGACGATTGCTGTTACTAAGGCCCAGATTAATTTACCGGAGTTGCAAGAGGCGATCGCACAGAACAGAATTCAGGTTGATAATACCATTGTCAAAGCCAATGCGGGCTTATCGGTGATTAAAGTGGCTATTGACCCCGTATGGTATCTCCCCGGCATCGCTCAACGGATTGGGGTCAAAGAAAGTGATCTGCGACGGATTTTGTTCCAACAGACGGGGGGAATGTTCCCCGAATTGGTCACTCGTCCCGATCTCCATGTGTTTTTACCCCCCATTGGTGGGATGACGGTTTATATTCTGGGGGAATTAGACGCTATTACGGATGAGAGTAAACCTTTAGCGGTGCGCGTCCACGATGAATGTAATGGGTCTGATGTATTTGGTTCGGACATTTGTACTTGTCGCCCCTATTTAGTCCACGGGATTGAGGTTTGTATTCAAACGGCCCAGGAGGGAGGGGCAGGGGTGATTGTGTACAATCGCAAGGAGGGACGCGCTTTAGGGGAAGTGACTAAGTTTTTGGTCTACAATGCGCGGAAACGTCAGGAAGGAGGCGATCGCGCTGATGCCTATTTTACCCGCACCGAATGCGTCGCTGGGGTGCAGGATATGCGTTTTCAGGAGTTAATGCCCGATGTTTTACAGTGGTTAGGAATTACCCGCATTGATCGGTTAGTCTCCATGAGTAATTTAAAATACAACGCCATCACCCATTCTGGCATTGAAGTAGTGGAACGCATCCCCATCCCTCCCCACTATATTCCCGAAGATGCCCAGGTGGAAATTGCGGCCAAAATGGCGGCTGGCTACTATACTGAGGGGGAAGTCCCTGATGAGGAGAAACTCGCTCAAATTAGTGGGCGTGGTTTACAAGATTATTAGGGGGTGAATCATCTAGGTCTGTTAACCCTAGTGTTGCCTTGCCCTGTTTTTACTTTCGAGGTAGGATTAACTGACAACTAAACAGCCAATCAGGGTAAGTTAAAGCTGTTCCCCCCCCACAAAGGAGGGATAACTGAGGGAACTGTAGGCTGAGGAAATTGAACGAGAGTATTAAACCTGATGCCCTACTGTTCCTATCATCAGCCGTGAATCATGATAGCTTGGACATGATGGATTTAACAGTGGTCATTCCGACCTATAACGGGGAAAAGCGTTTACCAGATGTTTTGGAAAAGTTGCGATCGCAAATCAGAACCGAGGGAATCTCATGGGAAGTTTTAGTCGTTGATAATAACAGTTCTGATCGCACAGCAGCCGTGGTGCAGCAGTTTCAAAAAAACTGGCCGCCACAGATTCCCCTGCGCTATGTATTAGAAACCAAACAAGGAGCCGCCTTTGCCCGTCAGCGTTCAGTCAAAGAATCCCAAGCGGAACTAATTGGCTTTTTAGATGATGATAATATCCCCGAATTAGATTGGGTCTATCAAGCCGTTCACTTTGCACAGAAACACCCCCAAGCAGGCACTTATGGCAGCCAAATTCACGGCCTCTTTGAACAAGAACTTCCCCCGAACTTTACCCGCATTCAATCCTATTTTGCCATCATAGAATGGGGCGACCAACCTAAACAGTATAACCCGAAATATAACTTAGTTCCCCCTTCGGCTGGGTTAGTCGTCCGACGTAAAGTTTGGCTAAAATATGTCCCAGAAACCTGCATTTTGAGCGGTCGCACCCACAGCAGTATGCTCACCGGAGAAGACTTAGAAGCCTTATCTTATATTCACCATCAATCTAACTGGGAGATTTGGTATAATCCCGCGATGCAGATTGATCATAAAATACCCCCCAAACGCCTTGAACCGGAATATCTCATTCCCTTCTTTCGCGGCATTGGATTAAGTCGTTATGTCACTCGTATGGTAGGAGTTCACCCCCTTTTAAAGCCGATTTTAACGACAGCCTACCTTGCCAACGACTTGCGAAAATTACTCCTTCACATCCTCCGTTATGGTGTTTCTGCTCAAGATGAAATAGCCGCTTGTGAACGGGCTTTATTAATGGGGAGTTTAAACAGCTTTTTTTATCTGTGGTCTAACGGATACCTCAAGGGAAAAAATACCAGCGAAAAGCCTTCTAATGCCAAAATCAGCCAACTGCCAATGAGCCATTAAACTTGACCGTTGTTTCTCCTAGGTTTATCAATCAAAATATTAACTCAAATCCTGAGCTTAATCATCAGTTAAAACCCTAAAGTTTAATATTTTTCTCAACTTTCCTCCTCCCATAACCATCCCAGTTAGTCTGATCGAACTTCAACTGATTATGACCCATGCTTCATTTTCCCTTACCCTAGCCATTCCCACCTATAACGGAGCCCAGCGTTTACCTGATGTATTAGAGGCATTACTTCATCAAACCCAGAATGATCAAAGCAATATTGAACCCATTCTGTGGGACATCATCATTATTGATAATAATAGCACAGATACAACCCAAAAAGTCGTTAAAAAATATCAACAAAACTGGTCAAAAAATCATCCCCTTCAATACTATTTTGAACCAAATCAAGGTCTTGCCTTTGCCAGAGAACGAGCCATTAAAGAAGCACAAGGAACTTATATTGCCTTCTTAGATGATGATAACATTCCCGCACCAGACTGGATTTATAGCATCTATCAATTTAGCCAAAACTACCCCCAAGCGGGAGCATTTAGCGGTCAAATTCACGGCGAATATGAAATACAACCCCCCGAAAACTTTCAAAAAATTGCCACCTTTTTAGCCATACGAGAACACGGTTCTGAACCCTTTCGCTTTGACCCCGATAACTTAAGATTACCACCCGGTGCTGGCCTAGTTGTCAAAAAACAAGCCTGGCAAGATGCTGTACCTAAAACCCCTCAAGTTGTTGGGAATCAGGGAGATATATTAGCACGAGGAGACGATTATGCACCTTTACTTTATCTCCACAAACAAGGCTGGGAAATTTGGTACAATCCCCGGATGCACATAAACCATAAAATCCCTGCATTTCGTTTAGAACAAGATTATTTATTATCCTTAGCGCGGGCCTGTGGTTTAGCCACTTGTCAGTTACGGATGATTAACGCTAGTCCCAATGATAAACTGGTGATTATATTGAGAACAATTTTGGGCAATTTACGCCGAATAATTAAGCATTATATTCAGTATCAGGGTAAACTGCAATCCGACCTTATTCCAGCCTTTGAGATGGAATTTTATCGTGCTAGTTTGATGAGTGTATTTCATTGGATGAAACAGATCAGAAACAAACAATAAATCAGGAGAAAATATGGCAATAATTTCAGTAATTATTCCTGCCTATAATGCTGAAACAACTATTCAAGCGACGGCTGAATCTGTTTTGAATCAAAGTTTTAAAGATTTGGAGTTAATCATTATTAATGATGGGTCTACCGATAAAACAGTTGAGGTCGTGTCCAGTCTGCTAGACGAACGGATTCATCTCTTATCTTACCCTAACTCTGGTCCCCAAAAAAGCCGTAATCGAGGAGTTGAAGTCGCAACGGGAGACTATCTAGCTTTTTTGGATGCAGATGATTTATGGACAACTGATAAATTAGAATCTCAACTGACTGCATTACAAAAGAATCCTGACTGTGCAGTTGCCTATAGTTGGACAGATTTTATTGATGAGTTTGGGAATAAATTACCAGGAGGACAACATTTTAGATTTAAAGATAATGTCTATGAGCAGCTTTTATTAGGGGATTTTATTGGCAGTGGTTCTAATCCCTTAATTCGCAAAGATGCCTTGTTAGCAGTGGGACCTTTTGATGAATCTCTTCTGGGGGGTCAAGATTGGGAAATGTGGATTAGATTAGCGTCAAAATATCCCTTTGCCTTAGTGCCTAAAACCCAAGTATTTTATCGCCAGTCTATTGGGTCTTGGTCTGCTAATTTGGAACGACAGGAGCGGGGATATAAACAGGTCATTGAGAAGTGTTTAGCGACGGCACCAGAAAGAATTCAAAAACGCCGCAAGGAAATCATTGGCAATCGCTATAAATTTCTGACTTTTGATGCACTAGCTTATGGCATTAATCGGAAACAGAGTCTTATGGCTGCCCGTTTTTTGGGGACAGCATTAACCCATCAACCGATACTTTTAAAAAATAAAGTAATTTGGATTGTTCTGGTTAAAATTATAATCGGTGTGCTTCTCCCGAGTCAAGCCGCAAGGACTGTGTTGGGTCACATTAAACGCTTGAATCCCCCAGAGGTCAAGTAAAATAGGTTAAAATTAAGCTATTTAGCACAAGGATTAATGTTTATCACTAAACCGACTCGTTTTTTGCTTAAAAATCTCATCAAGGCCTCTGCTTTTAAGCTTAAGAAAGGTCCTCATATTACCCGTTACTATATGTACCAGCATTTAGCCAGTGTTTTAATGCCAAGAATTACGAAGGGAAAAATTCTTTCTATTAGCCATTCTACAAATCTATGCCGACAGTTTTTTGATTTAACTCAGTCAGAGTTACAAGAGGCAAATTATCCTGATTGTAATTTTGTAAATTTACCCTTTGATGACAATGAATTTGATTATGTTGTGAGTGATCAAGTTTTAGAGCATATCGAAGGAAATCCTCAACAAGCGATTGATGAAAGTTGGCGAGTTTTAAAACCGGGGGGATTGGCCATCCATACCACTTGTTTTATTAATCCAATTCATGAATATCCGGGGGATTTTTGGCGTTTTACTCCTCAAGCTTTAACCTTTTTATGTGGTGAATTTTCTAACATTATTGAAGTGGGAGGATGGGGAAATCGGTATGTTTGGGTGATGGATGCGGTGGGATTGCGTTATCAGGCTATTCCCGAGGCAAGTTGGCATCCTCTGAATAAAATTGCACAATATAATGATAAGAAGTGGCCGGTTGTCACTTGGATTATTGCGGAAAAATAGGTCAGTAGAGACAAGAAAGCTAAGAAACGTAAAACTTGAGCAAATTTAAACGCTTTTTTGGTAGTAGGAGTAAGAATGCCGGGAGAATATTTAACCAAGCAGAGAATGATCAGCCAATATAACCAAAAAAGGATGATTCGGTTATTGGGAGAGTCGGTCAAAAATGTGTTAGAGATTGGGATTTATAATTCTCTGTTTTATCATCTCTTATCATCGGAGGGATATCAGGTCACTCGTGCGGATTTTAACCCCGATTTAAAGCCAGATTTTGTTTTAGATTTGAGAAGTGATTTTGAACTGCCGAGAGATACTTTTGATGCTATTGCTTTATTTCAAGTGTTGGAACATATTCCCTATGAGGATTTCGAGAAAGCGATTCAGCGACTGGCAAATTTTACCAAAAAATATATTGTAATTTCGTTGCCGTATAATAGCAGTTATTGTAGCGTTCAGTTTCAACTCTCGTTTAATCGTCGTCCTCGGAGTTTGCTGTTACAAGTTCCCAAGTTTTGGAGCACAAAAACTTATACTCCTGATGAGCATTACTGGGAAATTGGACTAAAAGGGTATCCAAAAAAACGGATTGTTAGGTCGTTAGAAAATGCGGGGTTAAAGATTCGTCAGGAATATCAAGATCCCCTCTATCCCTATCATTATTTCTTTATTTTAGAAAAACTATGAAAATCGCAAGTTTTTTGCTAAAAATTGGAAGTTATCTAACGTTATTTTTAGTTTTTTCTCCTCTGTTAAATGCTGTCGCCATGATGAGTCCTATTTCAGAGGAGGATAGGGGTCAAATAACGGATTGCTCATCGAATTTACCTGCTATTCCTTTATTTATTTTAGCGGGTCAATCCAATATGGTGGGACATCAATCAAATCTGGAGGATTTACCCCCTCAGTTGAGACAGCCTCAGCCCGGTGTGCTATGGTACAATCGGGAGGATCAATGGACTACGCTACAGGCTCCGACAGAACCTTTTGATTTTAGTCCTCGTGTGGTCAATGGGGACGGATTTGGGCCTGAAATTACCCTGGGTGTCACCATTGCCAGACGGCTACAAAAACCTGTTGCAATGGTTAAATATGCGCAGAATGGGACGGATTTGGAGAGCCAATGGAACCCCAAGTTGGAGGATTCGCTGTATCATGAGATGATGGTGCGGGTACAAAGGGCGATCGCACAACTTTGTCAGGTGGGGTATCGTCCAGAAGTGGCGGGGTTTTTCTGGATGCAGGGAGAGTCAGATGCCAAAGGTGATTCTCCTTCCGAGACGCTGCGCGATCGCAATCGGGCCATGAATTACGCACAAAACCTTACCCAGTTTATCTCCCGACTGCGACAAGATTTAAACTCTCCCCAACTCCCCTTTATTCAGGGCCTCATCTTCCTAGAAAATAATCATCAAACTCCTAACTTCGGCACGTTTGAATATGGGGAGATAGTCCGTCATGGACAATTAATAGTTGATCAAACAGTTAGTCATACCCGAATTGTGGAGACTCGTTACTTTCCCCGACATGAAGATAATTTACACTTGAATTCCTTTGGACTAATCCATTTAGGCTATTATTTCGCCTTACAATGGTTAGAAATGCACGGGTTATAAAGGCAAAAACTAACCCGAAAAAGCGGATATAATCAGTAGTTTCTAAATCTTTTTTTCACTGTTTCTCCCCCATATATCAAACTATTATTCGGGTTTTAACCCCTCGACAAACTCCACCCATTCCGGGTTATTTTTGACCCAAACGGCTCGGTCTTGGCGAATTTGTGCTAAATGATCCTCCAAATTATTAGGAGTCAACAATACCCCAAAATCAGGTGGAACTCCCTCTAAATAAACTACATCCAGATTGTAGTTCAATATTCGATTCAGAATTAAATCCCCTACTTCTTTCCGATAGTGAGAACTCTCGATATAATAGACCATCGAATCCGTTAGGGGTTCAGTCGTAATGCTATTGTAACCAGAAAAATCCCAAATGGGTGCAAACTGAACAATTTCTCTTTTCCATTGTTCAAATTGTGACCAAAGTCCAGAGACTCGAATCGCCTCCCATTGCATAGCATGGGAGGGAGAAATAAAGATAGTTAGCTGAATTTCTCGTGCTTGAGATGTGGTAATAACGGCCTTTAAATCTTCTAAATAATCTCGCGAAAGTTGATAGTTGCCATATAAATCATCCCGCGTCATAAAATCTTGTAAAACTTGGGAAAATCTAGCTTTTGTGGGTTGGTTCTGATACGCTTTAGCGATATAAAAATCAGGATTAATACGACCATCGGGATAAAAAGAACCAATAGAATCCGGTTCTCTCCTACTACTTCTCACCGTTCTGACACTGGCAATTAGTGAAGATTTTGAAAACAAAATATCAAAAAAATCTTTAAAAATAATTCGACGCACTTCCAAGCGATTTTCATTAAAATCTGGAGTCACTTGTTGGAACTGATTAAACATAAAAAAATCAATCCCTAGCACAATTTTTTTTACATCTGGCTGGGTAGCCATAACATGATCAAAATACCGCCTCACTTCATACATATTCCCGCCACTAATAGCTAAATTATACCCCGGTTGTTGGTTCTTTAAGGCAGGATGATGAGAATCTAAACCAAATTCAGTCCGAGATGAACCGAGGAATACACTCTGGACTTGCAGACGGTTAATCGCCAGAGTTTTAAACAGTCGAACCTGAAGATTTTTTTCTGATTTAACATTATTAACTCCTCGGATTTGTATTGTTCCGAGAGCTTCATAAGGATCAATTCCTGCGTTTACTCCTGCAATCAGACTTAAACTGAGTAAGGTTAAAACAAACACCCGGAGGATATAAAAACGATAAGCATTTTGCTTAGGCATGGGGTCAATTAAAACTGAAAATAGAGAAATTCTGATACTTGATTAAGGGAGATAAAACAGGCTGTACTTAAGAAGACTATCCAAACTGTCCAAGGCCAACTAGGGGTAAATCGTGCAACCAGTTGTTGCGTATTGGGAAAGGCAAAAACCAGCAAAGCACATCCAGATAAAATCGTCAGCGTTTGATTGATTAATAACGGAGGCAAATAGGAAAAATCGGCACTATTTCTAAATTCAACACCCCAAGGGATTAACCACCCTAAAAACGGCTGATGTGCGGCGTGTAAAACGACTCCTTTTATTCCTACCATTGACTGTAAAAGAGCTAAACTATCTGAAAAACTAGCAGATCGAAATAAGACCCAACTAGCGACTACGGCTAAAAAGGTCATGACAACACCGAGGATATGAGGTACAGAAATTCCCCATTTTCGCCAAGCGTGATTAACGCCTAAAAATAGTCCATGAAGTCCCCCCCAAATCACATAAGTCCATCCGGCACCGTGCCAGAGTCCACCTAATAACATGGTGATCATTAAGTTAATGACACGACGAGTTTCTCCTTGGCGACTCCCACCAAGGGGGATATAAAGATAATCCCGTAAAAAGGAGGATAGGGTAATATGCCAACGTCGCCAAAAGTCAATAATTGAACGAGCTTTATAGGGGGAGTTAAAGTTAATTGGCAGGTCAAGATTAACCATCCAACCTAAACCAATGGCCATGTCAGAATAGCCAGAAAAGTCAAAATAGAGTTGAAAGGTATAGCTTAATGCACCGATCCAAGCTTCTAGGAAGGTGACAGTATCAGCATGACTAAAGACGGGTTCAACCCAGGGGGATAAGTTATCAGCAATTAGGACTTTTTTAGCTAAACCGAGGATAAATAAGGTTAAACCTCGGGCGAAATTTTTTTGAGAAAAGATGAAGTTCTGATGTCGAAGTTGGGGAATCAGTTCATCATGACGTAAAATAGGACCAGCAATTAATTGAGGATAAAAGGAAACAAAGAGGGTATAGGTGATGAAGTCATAATGGGAGTTTTGAGTTTCTCCTCGGTAAGCATCGACAAGATAGGCGATTTGGGTGAAGGTATAAAAGGAGATGGCAAGGGGGAGAAAAATCTCAGGAGTCTGCCAGTTTTGAGTTATAATGGTATTAAGGGAACGGACAAAAAAGGCGGCGTATTTGTAATAGCCAATGAGTGCTAAGTTAAGGCTAATCCCGAGGATGAGTAAGGATTGAGACTCGGGACTTTTTAGGGGACGTGAGGCGATTGCACGGCCCAGGGTATAGTTTAAGGTAATGGAAACCAGTAGAAGCAGCAAATAGGGGGGATTCCAGTACCCATAGAAGAATAAGGAGGCCAAGGCCATCCAAATCATGGCCACCTTGACATAGTGTAAGCGCGTCAAGGCGAAATAGACGAGTAGGGTGAGGGGGAGAAAGGCGAAAATGAAAACGTAGGAGTTGAATAGCACAAGCGGTCTAGAATGGAAGGTGAGTCATTTCGATACCCCCTGATTTAAGTAGGCGATCGCAATCCTCCTGAAAACATGAGAGAGGGAGACTGGGATCATGGCGTAGCGTCTCAGAACGAGAATCGCCTAAAATACCTACTTTGGATAGATTGTACCCTCAGATCAAGCCCATCATGACCCCACCGCCCTTATATTTACAAACTCCCTTCGCCATTCGTCAAAGATGTGACCTTTTGTTTCAAAAGGCTTGCCAAAATGAATTAGATTACTTTTTTTGTGACCTGACTCAACTTGATGCCGTTACAGAATATGTCCTAAAAATTACCCAAGAAACCTATCCTGATTTTCAGATTCCTTTTCATAGTCGTTGGCGACATTTTGGCGTAGGAAATTATTCCCGTCTAGCTGAATTAAAAGCCGTTACTCAAACCCTTTCGCCCCTTGAACAAGCTAAAGTTTTAGTGGATTTAGTGATTGTGAGTGTGTTACTAGATGCGGGTGCGGGGGAAAAATGGCAGTATTTTGAACTGCAAACCGGGCAAATGTTTCAGCGTTCCGAAGGATTAGCTGTTGCCAGTTTTAGGATGTTTTGTTCTGGTGCGTTTTCGAGTTATAGCAGTTACCCTTTACAGGTCGATAGTTTAGGTTTAGAACAGTTAGACTTAGGGCAACTTAAAGAACAGTTTCAAGTTAGTTCAGAGAACCCTTTAGTGGGATTGGAAGGGCGCTTAAAATTGCTGCAAAAGCTAGGCAAAGTGATGAGAAAATCACCGGAATTGTTTGGAGAGGACTGTCCGCGTTTAGGAAATTTAGTCAATTATTGGTTGAGTCAACAGGATGAAGCAGGAAAACTTAGTGCGCTGACCGTGTTTAATACGGTCATTCAAGGACTGGGTGAAATTTGGCCGGGACGATTTACCCTAGAGGGGATCAATTTGGGGGATGTGTGGCAACATTCCGCTATTCCTGATGATCATTTTGTGCCGTTTCATAAGTTAAGTCAGTGGTTAACTTACTCCCTATTAGAACCTTTAGAAAGTTTAGGTCTAAAAATTAAGGACTTAGACCAACTCACGGGATTAGCAGAGTATCGCAATGGGGGACTTTGTATTGATTTAGGACTATTGCAGGTCAAACAACCGGATATCTTAGAAGTTGCCCATGTTCCCAGTTCAGAAGTCATTGTAGAATGGCGTGGTTTAACGGTTATTTTGTTGGATAAAATTGCCGAGAAAATGCGCGAAAAATTACAATTAACGACCGCAGAATTGCCGTTAGTGAAGGTGTTGCAAGGAGGGACTTGGACGGCAGGACGACGCATCGCGGCACAGTTGCGGCAAGGTCTTCCCCCTCTTCGCTTAGAGAGTGATGGCACTGTATTTTAATCGGTTTTAACTGAGAGATTTTTGTATTATTTTTTTACAAGTTCCTCAAATCCTGACCTTGTAAGGATTTCAAGGGGGGGGTGAAATTTATGCCTTGGAAAGTGGTTTAGGATCAAAAAGTATATATGCTTAGAGAATTCTGATAGATTCTCTTGCTTCACCACAAAACGATTGAGGCTAGGCTATTGTTGGGACAAGACTTGCTCTTGTTGAACTCTCGATTGTTATGATCAGGGGACTCAACAGGGTGATTGAACTCTATGTGACTCACTCTCACACTCCTGCCGATACCTAGCCCTTATTTTTTAATATAGGGGGAACGGTGTTATGTCGCTCAAATCGTCGTTATTAGTGTTGACCAGTGGTTGTCTCGTTTGGGGTTGGGGTACCAGTGCTATTGCTGGTACATTTTACTCCATGTCAGTTTTAGGTATTTTTCCCACTCAAATGAGGGTCAATTATGGAGATAATCTCTATAATGAAAGCCTCATTTTTCAACTTGATGAAACGGGAAATGTGACGCTTAAACTTTATGGCAGTTGCACTTATTATGGGATGCCTTTCTTTCCCAACTGTGAACAGATTGGTTATGGTGATACTTTTGCCGTAAATGATCAAGGTCAGGGGATTTTTAATGGTTTACCGATGCCGAATCCAGCCCAAGCTTATTTTAGCCCCGGCAGTGAGGCAATGCCGCAACTAATCGGCGCAGGTTTAGCCACGGATCTAAATAATCAGGGCTTAGTGACGTTTAATGTGGGGAATAATATTGTCCCATTTGCTGATTTTACGGGCTACAATACTCCACAAAATACTACAGCTTACTTATGGAATAGTCAAAACAATAGCTGGCTAAATTTAGGGCAAGGAAAAGCTTTTGGGGTCAATGATTCCGGTCAGGTGGTGGGGAGTTTTGGGCTATGGGATAATGGGGAGTTAACGACTCTTGCCATGGTGAATAATGCCGTAGTCAACAAGGGATATAATATGCCGATTCAAGGAAATTACGACATTAAACAACTGCGAGCCATTAATAATCAAGGGCAAATTGTCGCCCTAGCCGAGGGGCCTTTGGGAACGCCGCAAATTGTCCTATTAAACCCCTTCACTCCTTCAGAACCTAATCCTGAATCGGGGAATGATGGGATAGTAAATCCTGACCCCAATCGAGTCCCAGAACCGAGTTTTCTGCTGGGTTTGTTGGGGATAAGTTTATGGGAATTCTGGCAAGGGTTGCGGCTTAAAGTTAAAGCGCTAGGGTAATGGTAAAGGTGCTTCCTTTTCCCTGTTGTGAATCTACGGTAATATGTCCGTGGTGGGCAGTAATAATACATTGAGAAAGGTGTAATCCTAAACCACTCCCAGCCCGTGTATGGTCGCCCTGTCGGAAGCGTTGAAAGAGGTATTTTTGCTCTTCGGGACTAATCCCTTGTCCGGTGTCTTGGACGGCTATTTTCACCTGTTGGGGGGTGTGGTGTAGGGTAATTTCCACACCCCCTTGATCGGTGAATTTAATGGCATTGCCGATAATATTAATGAGTACTCGACGCAGTTCTAAAGCATCTCCTGAGATAGTGGGACAGGGTTCTGTTGCCGGGTGATAGGTGAGAGATAAGCCTTTTTCGGTGGCGAGTGGGGTAAGTTCTTCGACCACTTCTAAGATAATTTGGGTCAGATTAAGGGGGGTAATATTTAACCGCTTGCGTCCCGCTTCATAGCGATATACGTCTAGTAATGTATTAACTAAGGCGAGTAAATTCTGGTTGCTGCGAATCATGATAGATACCGCTTCCTGCATTTCTGAAGGAAGATCCCCGAAAGCGCCTTGTTGAAATAACTCTAACATCCGATCGGCGGCCACTAGGGGGGTACGGAGATCATGGGTGAGTCGGGAAACAAAATCCTCTCGTTGCCGGGCGATCGCATCTCGTTCATCGACACTCTGTTTTAAGCGCAAAAGCGATCGCACCCGAGCTAACAACTCCTCAATTTCCACAGGTTTGCGGATAAAATCATCAGCCCCACTATCTAATCCCTGCACTACACTGGCTTGATCGTAGGCCGTGATCAGGAGAATGGGAATATAGGAAAGATGGGGATTTTCCCGAATCCGTCGCGTCACCTCAAACCCATCCATTCCCGGCATCATCACGTCTAATAACACTAAATCCGGAGGGTTTTGTTCAATGGAGGCGATCGCATCCTGTCCATTTTCCGCTAACTCACTCTCATAGCCCTCCTCCTCCAAAATACTTTGAATCAAAAACAAATTATCTGGGGAATCATCCACCACCAAGATTCTATTCACCGCAGGAGTCGGTTCCAATAAGAAAAAGTTCATCGAAAAATTGGGTTTAAAACCCCGTCCCTTCGACATACTCAGTGCATCGCCTTCTAGGACGGCTTTTTTTGATTCTCAATATCAGTCTTGAGTATAGCGATGCCTCACTGACCAAAGCTACAAATTTGGCAAGCCAAGTTAGTATAATGCTACAGAACCACTTAGTCCACAGCGATGAAAGCCCGCTATTAGTATAGAATCTACCCGACCACCCAACAGCAGCGAAGCCTTGCTCAACGGTTCGGCTGTCTGTAAGTGAGCCTTGAGCGCCCCCCCATAGCCAATCTCTCCGGAACAGCCCCAAAACCTGAGAAAAACAGAAACCGAAACCCCTTACCTGAAAATCAAGGGGGCAGATCGAAGAGTTGGTGCTAGAATCTGAACAGCCAATGCGCCCAAGTGTGCCAAAATCGGCAAAAAGAATAGCTCTTATAGGCAGACTCCCCTGCATTTTCCGAGGACTATCTCACCTGGGTCAGTGAAGGAGCGGTCAAATGAGAGAGATTACTAGACGGATGGGGAAAAACATAATAGAATCCACATCGATTACACTTAAATGAACTTAAAAGTTAGCTAAACACGACATTATTAGACTTTGGGGGCTTAGAAACGAGTGGGTTTGTTTAGTCGCTTTTCACTATCACGAGATATGGGTATCGACCTCGGTACCGCTAACACCTTGGTGTATGTCTCCGGAAAAGGCATTGTTTTACAAGAACCGTCAGTGGTTGCCATTGACCAAGACTTAAAAGTTCCCCTCGCCGTCGGCGAGGATGCCAAAAAAATGCTCGGTCGGACACCGGGCAACGTAGTTGCTTTACGCCCTTTGCGAGATGGGGTTATTGCGGACTTTGACACAGCCGAATTAATGCTCAAACACTTTATTCGTCAAGTCCACGAAGGCAGAGCCTTAGTTTCTCCCCGCATTGTCATTGGGATTCCCAGTGGGGTGACAGGGGTCGAACGTCGGGCCGTCATGGAAGCCGCTTCCCAAGCCGGAGCGCGGGACGTTTATCTCATTGATGAACCCGTAGCCGCCGCCATCGGGGCAGGCTTACCCGTAGCAGAACCCACCGGGAACATGATCATCGACATCGGAGGGGGAACTACCGAAGTCGCCGTTCTCAGTTTGCAGGGGACTGTATTAAGCGAATCCGTGAGGGTCGCCGGGGACGAACTCAGCGAGTCCATCACCCAGTACATGAAAAAAGTTCATAACCTCGTGGTTGGGGAACGGACCGCCGAAGAAATTAAGATTCAAGTCGGTTCGGCCTACCCCACCCATGATGATGATGAAGTCACCATGGAAGTCCGAGGCCTGCACCTGCTCTCAGGTCTACCTCGCACCGTCACCATTAAAGCTCCCGAAGTTCGGGAAAGTATGTCCGAACCTCTGGCCGTGATTGTTGATGCCGTCAAGCGTACCCTAGAACGGACTCCTCCTGAACTCGCCGCCGATATTATTGATCGGGGTATTATGTTAGCCGGAGGGGGAGCTTTGCTGAAAGGGTTAGACACCCTAATCAGTCATGAAACAGGCATTGTCACCCACGTTGCAGCCGACCCTCTCAGTTGTGTTGTTTTGGGAACTGGGCGTGTGTTGGAAAACTTCAAGCAACTGGAGCGGGTATTTAGTGGTCGTTCCCGCACTATCTAAATGAATGGGTTGTTGACAGTGAAGGTGGGTCCGGGGGGGGACTGAGAATGAATCGTGAAGGGATCATTCCCCTCGCCCTCATTCTTCCCCCCACCCCAAAACCTGCCCAACTCTCAACACCCAACGATGAACTATTAACGATTAACTATGTTTACAGTGCGTCGCTGGTGGGAACGTTACGGGTCACAACTGGTTCTAACGGGGGTCGTCCTAGGGATTGCCCTCTTTGTTCGTCAGACCCAAGGGGCTCTAGTATCAGAATTGTACTATCAAATTGTTCGACCCTTCCAAACAGGGCCTCGTCCAGAGGAAGCCTGGTCTAATGCCCGTGTTGAGGAGCTAGAAGCCCAAGTTGAGGAACTCACAGAGCAAAACCAAATGCTGAAAAACCAACTGGGTTATGTTCAGCAGCGCCCCACTAATGTGATTACAGCTCCGATTATTGGTCGCAGTGTCGAACATTGGTGGGAACAAGTTACCTTGGGGCGAGGGAGCAAAGATGGCATCCAAGAGGGCTATATCGTCACCGGTCCGGGGGGCTTAGTGGGTCGTGTAGTCAAGGTGACACCGAACACCAGTCGAGTGTTATTAGTGAGTGATCCCACCAGTAAAGTAGGCGCTGTAGTCAGTCGGACTCGTTATATGGGTTTTGTCCGAGGGGAAAGCTCTGATCAAGCCGTGATGGAGTTTTTTGAGAAGGTGCCAGATGTGGAGAAGGGGGATAAGATCGTGACTTCCCATGTCAGTCATTTATTTCCGGCTGGAATTCCCATTGGGGAAGTAGAATCCGTTGATTTGGAGAAAAGCCCGGCTCCTGAAGTCATTATCCGCTTAACCACACCGATTCAGTATTTAGAATGGGTGGTGGTTGAACCCTTTGAACCGAAACTCTAAAGGAGGATAACAAGACCTGTGGCAAGGATTTTTGAGGTTTCAGCCCCCATTCGCCAATTGTGTAATTGGCTCATTATTGGCGGGTCTGTGCTGATTTGTTTGATGGTGGTGTTTGCCCGCTTACCCGGAACGGAACTCTTAGGCATTCGCCCCAATTGGCTGTTAATTTGGGTAGTAGTTTGGAGTGTCAAGCGGACGGTGTGGCAAGGTGCGATCGCCGGACTCGCTCTCGGTCTGATTCAAGATGGAATGATAGCCTTAGATACGATTACGTTTTTGGGCGATCCTAACGTTTCTGACCCCAATATAATGCCCATTGATGAAGTATTTGCGATCTATCCCTCTCACATCCTGAGTCTGGTCATTGTGGGGGTGTTGACCGCTAAAATCCAAAAGCAACGGTATATTCAAGAAGATTTTATTTCCATTGCCCTCATTGTCTTTGGTATGGCGGTGATTGCTGAGACAGTGACGGCGATTCAGTACAGTTTAGAAGGAATTCGCGACCTTACCCTAGTTTGGGAAGAACATCAACGCATTGCCCTGTCCTCGGCCATTCTCAGCAGTTTATGGGCTCCGGTGGTCTATTATCCCCTCAATCGTTGGTGGGAATATATTAATAATATTGAGCAAAATTCTTGAACAGTGAACAGTAATTAGTGAAATGTGGGAATTGATAATTGATAATTGATAATTGATAATTGATACCTATTCCCTATTCCCTAGTAATAATTGAAATGAAAGAAATTAAAATCGGCATTATTGGCGGCAGTGGTCTGTATAAAATGGAGGCTTTACAAGAGGTGGAGGAAATTTATCTCGACACCCCCTTTGGTAAGCCATCCGATGCGTTCATTGTAGGGACGCTAGAAGGGACACCAGTCGCCTTTTTAGCCCGTCATGGTAGAAACCATCATTTAACCCCCACAGAACTCCCCTTTCGCGCTAATATTTATGCCATGAAAGAATTAGGGGTAGAGTACCTGATTTCCGCCTCAGCCGTGGGGTCTTTACAAGAAGACATTAAACCTCTAGATATGGTGGTGCCAGATCAGTTTATTGACCGCACCCAACAGCGGATTTCCACCTTTTTCGGAGAGGGAATCGTGGCTCATATTGCCTTCGGGGATCCAGTTTGTTACCGTTTGGCGGGGATCGTCGCCAATGCGGTGGAACGTTTGAGCTTGCCCGAAGTAGCTTTACATCGCGGGGGGACTTATGTTTGTATGGAAGGCCCAGCGTTTTCCACTAAGGCTGAGTCCAGTCTCTATCGGAGTTGGGGCGCGAGTATTATTGGCATGACTAATTTACAGGAGGCCAAGTTAGCGCGGGAGGCGGAAATTGCCTATGCGACGTTGGCACTGGTGACGGACTATGATTGCTGGCATCCCGAGCATGATAGTGTCACAGTAGAGATGATTGTGGAGAATTTACACCGCAATGCCAGTAATGCTCAACAGGTGATTCAAGAGGTGGTGAAGACGTTGGTCACCCGTCCGCCGGAGTCTGATGCTCATTCGGCTCTCAAGTATGCCATTTTAACCCCGTTGGCTCAGGTGCCTGTGGCAACGAAGGAGAAGTTACAGCTGTTATTGGCAAAGTATATTGAATAGTCTTAAGCCGCGCCTAGGAATGGCAGAGAGAATCTAGGGCATCAAACCCTATTGATTACCGCATTTTTTGCTAAAATCAGGGCTTAATCTATCCATTCATTCCAACAAACAGCGCAGGAGTAACGATTTCATGCAGGCTCAGGTTGCCCACCGTTTTAAAGTCGGACAGTCAATCCTCGACCTGTATCGGGTCAAAACTATCCTCGGGGAAGGGGGATTAGGGACGGTTTATCAAGTTCACCATGAGGGCTGGAATCAGGATTTAATTTTGAAAGTCCCTCATCCCGATGTGTTGGCTGGCGTAGGTGGATTAGAAAGTTTGCAATATGCAACGGGACAGTGGATAGATTTGGGGTTACACCCCCATCTGGTGAGTTGTCTTTATGGTCGGGTCTTGGAGAATCACCCTCTGATTTTCACAGAGGCGATCGCAGGAGGAACCCTAGAACAGTGGATTGCTCAGGGCAGGCTTTATCATGGGGGCAATACGGCAGCCCTGAAACGGATTTTAGATATTGCGATTCAGTGCGCTTGGGCTTTGGATTATGCCCACGGTAAGGGCTTAAAGCACCAAAATTTTAAGCCGAGTAATGTATTGTTAACCTCCCAAGGAACGGTTAAGGTGACGGATTGGGGCTGGGGCAATCTGCGTTCACACAGCGTTCGGGAGGAAACGGGACAGGGGAGAAATGTCCTGTGGAATCCTTTAGATCGGCGGGCGAATGAGGAAAAGTTTACCCTCACCCCTTGGGGCGGTTGGACTCCGGCCTATTGTTCCCCGGAACAGGAACGGGGGGAAGCGATTCATCACCCAACGGATTTCTGGAGTTGGGGGTTAATGGTGCTGGAAATGTTCCAAGGGGGACGGAATTGGAATCGGGGAGCGATCGCCTCTCATCTGCTCAATCAATATCTCCAAACCACGGCCCCTTCCCATTTACCTCTGATGCCCGAGGGCTTGGTGCATCTACTGCGCCATTGTTTTCAAGAATATCCCGGCGATCGCCCCTATCGCTTCCAAGAGGTCGCCGGACAACTCATGGGGATTTATCAAGAGGTAATCGGCACATCCTACCCCCGTCAAGCACTAAACGCCGAACCCCTCGCCGAACACCTAAACAACCGCGCCCTCGCCCTATTAGACTTAGGGGAAACGGCCGAAGCCTTGCAGCTATGGGATCGAGCCTTACGCCATCAGCCCGGACACCCAGAATCGGTTTACAATTGTGGGCTTTTATTATGGCGAATGCGTCAGATTACCGATGCCACTTTACTCGAAGAACTGGCAAAAACCTTGCCCCCCCGAGGATCTTGGTTAAATACCTATCTCTGGGGCTGCATCCATTGGGAACGGGATGATTGTGAAAAGGCCTTGCAGTTGTGGGGGAAAATTGGGGAACCGGTGCCGGAAGAAGTGGCCAACAGCATCGCCCAAGCGCAAAACCGTCTCTCTCAGTCCAAGCGCCTTTGTCCGACTCCCTTGGGGCAAGTGCGCGGCCAGAGTAATCCGACCCAAGTGAATGCGGTCTGTTTTAGCCAAGATGGACGCTATGGACTGGCGGGGAAACAGGATGGCACGATGGAACTGTGGGATTTTCAGACCCATCAACGGCACGTTTTCGCTGGAGAGGTGGGGGAAGCGGTGCAAGGGGTGTCCATTACGCCAGATAATCGTTATGTGGTGTCTGTGGGGTCAAAAATGTTACCTCCCCCCCCAGATCACCCGGCCTATCCTCGCCAGTTTATCCCGGTGATTACCTTGAAGGTGTGGAGTTTAATCAGTGGGAAAGGGCTGTGTATGTTTGAGGTGCCGGCCACTCCTTTGGAAGAACAGGTCAGCCGTCGGGGAGAATTGCCCCCCGGTGAAGTGGCGGAAATTGGCGAAGTTTTGGCGACTTTTCCCCCTTCTACTACCCTCCCGCCCACTCAGGTCTTAGCGGCCAGCGCCGATGGGCGTTATGAACTGTGGCAAGACTCCCTGACCTTAACCTTGGTGGAAGTAGCCACGGGGCAAACTTTGTATATGAGCCAACTGAATGGCGATCGCATTCTCCTCACTCCTCAAGGTCGCTATGCCCTCACCGTAGGGGAAACCATTAAACTCTGGAAACTGGAAACCGGGCAATGTGTACGGGAGTTCCACTGTCAAGCCATGCAGCAAAATGCCGTCTGTATTTTCCCCAACGGCCGTTATTTCATCGCCGCCACAGTGGACTACAACCTAGAAATTTGGTCCCTAGCCACCGGGCGCTGTTTACGCACCCTGAAAACCGACCGCACCCACATCACCGCCCTGACCTTAAGCACCGATGGTCGCTATCTGGTCACGGCCGGACAATCCCTCAAACTCTGGTCTGTGGAAACTGGGCGCTGTTTACGCACCTTTAGCTTTCAAGATAGCGGCCAAACCGTCGCCATTAGTCCCGATGGCCACTATGCTCTAGTGGGAGGGATGGGGGTACAACTGTGGCAAATTAACTGTTACAACCCCGCTCCCCTTGCCCCCTTGCGCCTTTGCACAGTTCACCCCACGGCGAACTTGCTCTCAGACCCGGAAATCTATGAACAGGAACTCGCCCAAGCTAAACGGGCTTTTGGACAGGGGGACACCTTGACCGCCGTTCAGTGTTTGCGTCGGGCGCGCTCTCTGCGAGGCTACCGTCAAGAATCTCGTTCCCTCGCCCTCTGGACAGAACTCTACACCCGTCTGCCTCGGGGGCCGCTCCAAGATGCTTGGGAAGCCTTCACGCTGACAGGACATTATAAAGCCATGACCACGGTGGCGTTTAGTGCTGATAGTCAATGGTTGGTATCCGGGAGTAGCGATCGCACCGTCAAACTCTGGAATGTCAACACCGGAGAAGCCAGCCGTCAGTTTTACCAAATGGGGCAAGAAGCCATCACCATCGTCCAATTTAGCCCCAATGGGAATAATATTTTTGCCGGAACCAGCGCGGGCAAAGTGCATATTTGGGACATCACCACGGGCGACTGTCTCTATACCCTCACCGTAGACTCCCAAGGCATCACCGCCCTCGCCGTCAGCCCCGATGGTCTGTATCTGATGACGGGTGGCTATCAGGGGCTGGTGCAACTGTGGGAAATTGCCACCGGGCGCTGTTTACGCACCTTTAGCGGCCACCAAAGCCCCATCACAGCCGTTCAATTTAGCCCCGATGGTCAATACTGTATATCCAGTGAAGCCGGAACCAGCCTCGCCCATCAAGGCTATCCCAACCAAGCCACCACTTCCCCCACCCCCCAAGCTGACGGTTCCGTTGCCCTGGCCCTACTCACCCCCACCACCTTGGGGAATTGGCAATACTGGCGAATTGCCACAGGGGAATCTTTACAAACGGTGTCTGGTCTTCGTTCTGGCCTAACTTCCGTCACCTTTAGCCCCGATGGCAACTATGTAGTCTCCGCCAGCACGGACCACACCCTATCGGTTTGGGCGGTGCGCGTAGGGCGGAAAATTCGCACCCTCTATGGTCATACCGATATTGTGACGGCCGTTGCTTTTAGCCCAGATGGTCATTATTTACTCTCCGGTAGCTTAGACCAAACCCTGCGCCTCTGGAACGCCACTACTGGACTTTGTTTGCGCACCTTTGAAGAACCCTCCCCGGTGTTAAGTGTGGCTTTTAGTCGGGATGGCCGCTATGCTGTGGCCGCTCGTCAAGATGGCACGGGTCAACTGTGGATGTTAGATTGGGATTTAATCGAACAACCCCGCTCCGATTGGGACGAACGGGCTAGACCCTATTTAGAGACGTTCTTAACCCTCCATCGGCCCTACGCTGGGGATTTACCTGAAGAATTGCAGTCTGATCTCAAGCCATCCCGTCGGGTTTATCAGCGTCCTGTAGGCTTTCTAGGGCTGTTATTTGTTATAGCTTGGGCTTGTACGGCCTTGGCGACGGAAGTATTTTCTGAGTGGGCTATCAATGCGGGTTTATTGGCTTTGGGCATGGCGGGCAGTGTGGCGGGGTATTTCTTCAGTCGGCAAGTGGGCAATCCAACGTTACAACTGGGTTCCCTCTTTGGCACCGGGATTATGTTAACGGTTGCTTTGATGAATGCCTCGGAAGGGTGGGGGGCTCCGGCGGCGGCTTTATTGGGCGCGATCGCCGCCTATGTGTTCACGGGCTTAGTTTTAGGGATTAAAAGCTCGAATCCCGCCTCTGTAGTGCCAGGGATTCGGGCTTGTCAAGAACTCAAAGCCGAGTTTGGCAAAGCCTCCACCGCTTTGATTCTCTTAAGTACCCTCAGCGGGGGAATGGTGGTGGAATTATTGTTAGATCGCGGAACACTCGCCCCGTCTCATTGTGCCGTGATCTTATTGGTCATCTTAGGGGTCTTGATTTATCAAGGGGGGAAAAGACTACGCCAACAAGGGAAAATATCCCTGTCCAAAGTTGGCATCACCCTACTCTGTTTTGTCTTAGCCCTGCTCTCCTTGGGCAAATGGGCGCTGCCCAGTGCTGTGGGGATCACCCCCGCCGATGTGTGCCACAATCTCACCTTCACTCAAGATTATCTCGACCGGGCTGGCCGTCCTAATGCCAATGTCACCCTATACTATGAAACCCCAGGGGGCATTCTTCAATCCCGGGTGTTGCCCATTCTTCAGTGTGCGGTGGAGAACAATAACCTGCCGTTAGTGCAGTTATTATTACAGCGAGGGGCAGATCCCAATCAAGGGAATCCCCAAGGAATGACAGCCCTACATACCAGCGTAGAACAGAATAATCTGGAATTGACTCAAGTACTGCTTGATGGGGGCGCGAAGGTGAATGTTGTAGACCAGAATCAGCAATCCCCTTTGTATTTGGTTCAGGATAATGCGATCGCCCAACTTCTAATCCAACGGGGGGCAGATGTTAACCTCAACACCCCCAATGGTTCTATCCTCCACCGAGCCATTGCGGCCCGGAACGCCGAACGGGTGAAAATGCTCATCGAAGCCGGAGCCAGTCCCAACGTCGTTTGTGCAGAATGTCTCGGGACTACCCCCCTCCATGCCGCTATCCGCATGAACCGTCAGGACTTACTCGATTTGGTTCTCACTCCAGAAGCAGATTTTACCATCAAAGACCAAGACGGCAATATCCCCCTTGCTCTGGCCACCAAAACCGGACGCACTGACATGGTGCAACTCCTGCTTAGTCGCGGCGCTCCCCCTTTAGAATAGGGAGTCGGGAGTCGGGAGTCGGGAGCAGGGGAGAGGGGGAGCAATTGTCAATTATCAATTGTCAATTATCAATTATCAATTCCCTTGTTGAGTCTAGCGTTGTTTTTTTTTCAGCAAGCCCTAGCTGTTAATCCATCAACCTCCCGGTTGAACAGCAATGGAATCCCGTTCTAGGGGTGCCATTGTTGTATCGGGAGTGGGAACCGGTTGATTAAAATACTGATAGGCTTCCCGGGAGATGTCCCGGATTAAATCCGTCGCCTTGGGATCATTGTGGGGGCGCTGAATAATAACAGCCGCGAGGTAGCGCCGTCCCGTTGGTGTATCAATCAGCCCCGCATCTGCCACCACAGAACCAATATTTCCGGTTTTGTGGGCAATAATTGCCCCATTGTCCAAACCTTGGGGGAGGAGTTGGTTATTCTGAACATTGCGCATAATTTCCAATAACCGATCTCGCGATCGCAAATTCACTAAATCCCCGCGATTGACCCTAGCCATCACATGAGCTAAATCCACCGCGCTCGTTGTATTTGTCCCCTCCACATCCGGTAACAGATTGTGAATCATCGTTGCCGATAAACCCCACTCCGTAAAGCGTTGGTTCAGAATATCTTGCCCCCCCAAACGCTTCATAATCATATTAGTGGCTGTGTTGTCACTAATTGTAATCATGCGGGTGACAGTATCTAGGGCCGAAAAGCGGGTTCCGAGAGGCTGATACTGCATATCTCCCGCCTCCCCAGCCAGGGTATCCTCTTCCATCACGAGGGTTTCCGTTAAGCTAACACTTCCCGCGTCTAGTGCTTGGAAAAAAGCAATCAGAATCGGAGTTTTAATGGTACTAGCCGCCGCAAAGGGTTTGTTACCTTGAATATCTACATAGTCCCCCGTGTCCAAGTCCATAAAAAACACCCCGGCCTCAAATTCCGAGTGGCGGGAAATCAGACTTTGTAACCGATTCTTAAGGGGCGTAATCTCCCGATTTGCCGCTAAAGCTGGGGGATAGCGACCTTGATCTCCCCGATCTCGGACGGCTTGACTGGTGGTGGGGGAAGGGGTGAGAAAGGGTAAATTGCGGGAAGCGTCTACTGTTCCCAAAATAGTTCCGGCGATCGCACCAGAGCCAACCCCTAAAATTAACACCCGCAAACTATAGACCAATAACAAAGAACTAAGCGTCGGGGCAGATTTAGCCCCAACAGGTCTTAACAGGTCTTGGTTTTTCGACCCCGCCCCCCGAGGTCTGGGAGCATCTGAGAGTTGCGATCCCACAGGGAAAGCCCCTTGAAGCTCGGTAGTCTGTTGGAGTCGAGTGGGTTGACCCTGGGGGCGCCGAGTTTTTGCCGGAGGTTGACCTTGACTTTTGCGCCGCTTTGTGCTAGGCAATTTGGGGTTAACTGAAGCCGGACGAGGGGAAGCCGAACGAGCCGGACCAAGACGGGAAATATGCGCATCTTGGGGGGGGCGTGGGAGGCGAGCCGGACGAGGGGGATTAGGACGGGAAACAGGCGCATCTTGTGGAGGACGAGAAGGCAGAGAAACGTCACGCAAGGATTGCCGCCCCGGTTTAGGAGGTTGAGTATAGCCCCCTTGGTTCTCCGGTGAGGTTTTAGGGAGAGAGAGGTGAGGCGGGATAGGCGAAGGAGGCGATGGAGCAGGAGGAGGGGGGGTGGGATTCAACCCACCAAAAGGCAAGGCAAGATCCAACTTCTCTCGTTTTTTTTCCGATGATCCGTCTGATGGCATGAATTAAAGATCCCCACCGCACTGTATTCCAACAGAAACTTCACTCATTAAACCAATTTCGCTGACAAATAGCAAAACTTTTGATAATTGATAATTGATAATTGACAATTGATAATTGTTCCCCCTGCTCCCCTGCTCCCCCGCTCCTCGACTCCCCAAGTTTTTCAGCAAGCCCTAGGTCGCTTGCTGTTGCGCCCGTTGTTGTTTCCGTTCTCGAATTCGTTGCTTAATCGAGATTTCCTGTTGTTGCCGTTTATGAGCCAACACCCACGATAAGGTTGTAGACAGCACCACCAAACTAAAAAACATCGCCAGAAAAATCTCGCAAATCGCCACTGTGCGAGCTAAGAGTGAGGTCGGATGGATGTCCCCATACCCCACGGTGGAAAAGGTGACAATGGAGAAATAAATCGCCAAAAAACCATCCTGTAAGCCCGTAAAATGGGCTGGATGATGCCGCCATAAATCTGTGTAAAGACTAGCAAACCCCAGTAAGATGCTGAGGAAGCAAATCCCCAGTAAAAACAAGACCATGCCAAAACGGTCTAGGGAGGGAATAAACTGATATTCCTTAATCAGATAAGAACCTTGTTTAATTTCAAGTTCATGATCCTTACCTGCACCGCGAAAGATTTCCGTAATCAGCAGCAAGATTAACATTAACCCGGTGACGACAGTGGCCACCGAACAGGCCACCCCCCAGAGAAAGGCTGGATTGTCCCTAAAAACGCCGTGAAAGATGTTAATTAGGGCATAGATGAGAAACCCAATTACGGCCCCTGTCATCAGTTTCCGCACGAAGATCACCCGGGGATAACGGGGGTATATATCATCAGCGATCACTTCTAGGGATTCATCTGTTGCAATGGCTAAATTTAATTTCTCCCCTAAACTTTGGGCAATGGCTTGAATTAACTCCTCCTGACTCAAGGGTAGATGAGGGGGAGGTGTTGGAGGGGTGTTACTCATAATTTTTGTCGGGGTGAGGAAATTGAGTATTGATTAGGGATGGTGCGTCAGGATGATATTAATTTCTCTGTTGCCTGAGTTGTTCTTCTGGCGAACCCTAGGACTGTTTACTATTCACTACAAACCTGATCATAACTCTACCCGATGACACCGCCCCCCTAGTGTCACCTCATCCCCTGATACTAACTTTCGGCCGCGTCGGGTTTCCACTACACCATTCACCAACACCTCTCCCCCTTGAATCCGTAGCTTCGCTTCTCCTCCCGTTTGGACTAGATTTTGCCACTTGAGAAATTGATCTAACTTAATTGTCGATTCAGAATCTGATACAGTCCCCATATTCCTATCAATTGCGACGCTTAAGGAAGTGTAGCACCCAGCCCAGAGGCCAGGTGAGGATTAAAATACTAACGCCTTAGCAAGCGGTTGATAGGAACTTGTCCATTCGCATCCATGACCGTCAGGCGAATAATATTCGGCTCATTGGGTCGCCAAGTCACTTGATAGAGAGTGCCGTTATTCGACCAAGTATAGACACGACGATGAGATTCACCCGTGAAAGCAGGATCCAACAAAGCAATTTCAGCCCCCGTTCGCTTATTGCGTCCGATATACCAGAATGCACCATCATGCCAGCGCAAAGTCACCGCCCAATTTGCATCTTGGAACGTGCCGCTAGGAGTCGAAGCTTGAGCAACAGCAGCCGTATTGACGGCTAGATCCGCGATCGCAGGAGTCGCAACAGCAAGAATAGCTGTCAGAGTCAAGGCCTTAAAATTCATACTGGTTTTCGGATATCCATAGAAATGCTCAAGGAATAACAATTACTCTAAGGACAATTTCGTAATAACTTAACATTTTGTAACAAAAGGTCGAGTAACATCCTCCCGACTCCCTTTTGACTAGGCAAAAGGCAAAAGGCAATAATTCTGAATTCCCCCTCTCCCCTGCCCCCTCTCCCAACTCCCGATTCCCTGTTCCCTGTTCGCCCAATTTCAGAAAGAAATTGTGAGATGTCCCCTACAGGCTTAAACTTGTCAGTGAGAGTCTACTGGCAGTCGAGAGGTTTTTCGTGAAAAGAGTACTAGGGATCATATTAGGGGGCGGTGCAGGAACTCGCCTGTATCCTTTAACTAAACTACGGGCGAAACCCGCCGTACCCCTCGCCGGAAAATATCGTCTCATCGATATTCCCGTGAGTAACTGTATTAACTCAGACATTCAGAAAATCTACGTTTTAACACAATTCAATTCAGCATCTCTTAACCGTCACTTAACCCGCGCTTATAATTTTTCAGCCATTAGTGACGGTTTTGTTGAGGTACTCGCGGCCCAACAAACCGCAGAAAATCCTCAATGGTTTCAAGGGACGGCTGATGCAGTACGCCAGTATCTCTGGTTAATGCAAGAATGGGATGTAGATGAATACCTGATCCTCTCGGGAGATCATCTTTACCGAATGGATTATAGTCTGTTTATTCAACGTCACCGGGAAACCAATGCAGATATTACCTTATCTGTGATTCCCATTGATGAACGACGGGCTTCTAGCTTCGGTTTGATGAAAATTGATGATCACGGACGAGTTGTTGATTTCAGCGAAAAACCCAAAGGAGACGCATTAAAACAAATGCAAGTGGATACCACCACTTTGGGCTTAAATCCTGAAGAAGCAAGACTTAAACCCTATATTGCTTCTATGGGGATTTATGTCTTCAAAAAAGACGTTTTGTGCAAACTCCTAGAACAAAATCCCGAACAGACAGATTTCGGTAAAGAGATTTTGCCCGGTGCGGCGAAAGATTATAATATCCAAGCCTATCTGTTTGATGATTACTGGGAAGACATCGGAACCATTGAGGCTTTTTATGAAGCGAATTTAGCTCTGACCCAACAACCTCAACCCGCCTTTAGTTTTTACAACGAAAAATACCCCATTTACACCCGCGCCCGTTATCTTCCCCCCACTAAACTGTTAGATAGTGAGGTGAAAGAGTCGATTATTGGTGAGGGTTGTATTCTCAAAGACTGTTTAATTAGCCACTCAGTTTTAGGGGTTCGGACAAGAGTAGAATCTGGCTGTAAAATTGAGGATACGCTGGCGATGGGTGCAGATTATTATGAACCCTTTGCGGAACGGGAGAAAAACAAACAAACGGGTAAAATTCCTATTGGAATCGGCGAAAAATCAACCATTCGCCGGGCGATTGTGGATAAAAATGCCCGCATTGGTCGTGAGGTAATGATCCTCAATAAAGACCGGGTGGAAGAAGCGAATCGTGAAGATGATGGCTTCTATATCCGCAGTGGGATTGTCGTCATCCTCAAAAATGCGGTTATTCCCGATGGTACCGTAATTTAAAAAACTGTTTTTAAGCAAAAAGTAAAACGGGGTGAGAATAACTCTCACCCTTTATTTTTGCTCTTTTTTAGCTTCACGCTTGACGATTAATAATTCCCTGATCAAATACTTTGCCGTCGGTACCAATGCCTTGAATTAGGATTTGATCGGGATAAACAGTATAAGCCGCAAAACTTAAAGCTTCGGCGGCGTAGGCACTTTGAGGAATGCGGTTCACAATGGGACGTAAACCAGCCCCTCCCCCACAAATCATATAAGTGGTGCCATCAACGGGGCGAATCCGCTCATAATGATGATCATGACCATTAATATAAAGTTGCACCCCGTAGGTTTTAAATAAGTGGGTAAGGGGTTTGACCCAAGAGGCTTGATTAATGCCATAGTGACCCGAAGAATAGATTTGATGATGACCAAAAACCACTTTCCACGGGGCATTACTTTGTTTGAGGGCTTTTTCAATCCAAATCATTTGATTAGCCCAGTCTGCATTATGGTTGGTATCAAGGGCAAAAAATTCTACATCTCCTTGACGGAAATTGTAATAACGGCGACCCTGCATATTAAACCCCGCATAGGCCACTTGAGGATCTCCGTTGTCCGTGCGGATGTCGTGATTGCCTAAACAAGCATAAAATTTAACCCCTCGTTGTAGAAGAGGGGCGTAAGGACGTTCAAAGACTTGCTCGATTTTCTCAATTTCGCCGTTGTTGTAGATGTTGTCTCCGGCCAACACTACAAGGGGGTAAGTATTTTGTTGATAGTATTGGTGCATGACGTTGGCGACGGCATACTGGCCTTGAGCGCCTGTTCCGGTGTCCCCCACCGAGACAAAACGGAGGAGGGGAGAATGGGGGGGCGTTTGGCTGAGTAAGTTCGTTCCATCCGGGAGGGGCGCGTTGGCTTGGACGGGGGAGCGAGCAACTTTGGCGATCGCCAAAGTTCCCAAACCGCTTAAACTAGCCCAAAGTAGAAATTGACGGCGCTTCATGTTCATAATAAATCTTTAGCGTGAGCAATAATAAACCGCAGATTGTGCGGTAAATTTGTCCTTAAAGTGGCAGGTTTCTTGCCTGAATGTATCGCAAATTGGTTAAAGATGGGTTAATCGGTGGGGATTAGAAAAAAACGGCATGACACAAGACGATTCCAAACAAGCAAAAAATTTATTTTCCTCTGAGGTGCAACCTCTCTCAAAAGCAGACACTCTCAAGGCTTTACGGGAGGTGATTGGGCAGTTGGAAGGATTAGCGGAAAAATTAGACACCACTGAACAAGACGAATTAGCCGCCACTCCAGCCCTCAAGAGTCTGATGGCCGGAGTCAGCGCCCTCACCACCAGCCTCGAAACCCCACCCCCCCCACCAGCCGCCCCCAGACCGCCGAAAGGGGAGGATGATGAACCTTTAGAAGAAATTGTGAAAAACGAGCCGTCCTCGGCCGTTTCTGAGGGGTTAGAGGAAACGAACCGTCCGGGGATGGTATCAGAACCGGAAGAATTTCCGGATGATTTGGATGATCTGATTGAAAAAATCCCCCCCAGTTTCTCGACGGTGCAAAAGGTTTGGGATTGGATTTTAGAAAAAGTGCGTTTTCTGTTGCCGGGGAGTTGGAATGAAAAGCTCTCGGATTGGGCATTAACGGGAATTATCAGTGCAACAGTGGTCTTGGTGCTATTGTTGTCCGTGACTTGGGTATCTCGTTCCCCCGCCCCCCAAGTGGCCGAAAAACCCCCAACTCCCAAGCTGGAACAACCGAAAACTAGCCCAAAATCTAGTCAGAATCTCCCCTCAGATACTGAGGCTCCAAGTCCGAAAGCTCCCGTGGCTCCCATTGCGCCCCCTTCCCGTCCTTTACGTCTCAATCCTGAACAGAGTCTGATTGCGGCGATTCAAAATCAGGTGGCAGAAATCACGAATCAGTACGCGGAGGGTTTAATTCGGTCGATTGAAGCGGATTTTCTCGGCAGTCAGTTAATTGTTGCGGTAGGGGATGAGTGGTATAGCTTGCCCCAGAAACAGCAAAATCAGTTAGCAGATGAAATGTTTGCCCGTTCCCGGACGTTGGATTTCAAGAAAATTGAGTTATACGATGGGGAGGGGGTGTTATTAGCCCGGAGTCCGGTGGTGGGGGATGAGATGGTGATTTTAAGACGGTCAAATGAGTGAGGAATTAACCATGATCTGGAAAACCCTTCAGCCCAAATGCTCCCATCTCCTCATTCAGGGGATACTGTTAGCCCTGCTTTTCTTATCTGGACTGCTGTTCCACCCTCTCCCGAGTTATGGGGAATCGGCTCCGACGGGAGAGCGCCTGTTCACCTATTATTGTGCGGGATGCCATGCCGGAGGGGGAAATATTGTCCGACGGGGGAAAACCTTAAAATTAAGGGCCCTCGAACGGAATCAGGTGGATACCCTTGAGGCTATTGCTGAGTTAGTCACGAAGGGAAAAGCTAATATGTCTGCTTTTGGCGATCGCCTCACCCCCGAACAAATCCAAACCGTCTCCCGCTACGTCCTCGAACAAGCCCAAAACAACTGGAGTTGACACTCCCATCGCTAAAAGCGAGGGATTCTTGGTTCAACGAGTTTCCTTAACTTGGCAGGACGTATCCAACCAAGCCAGAGGGAATCTCTCCCCAAGCGTGAGTTCCGGTATGCCCTACCGT
>NZ_JAIHOM010000229.1 GCF_026130165.1 Spirulina subsalsa FACHB-351
GATGTATACTAACATATACAGCACAAATTGTCATGCTAAGAGTGATCCCTGAGCCTTAGCTAAAGAGTCGTGCTTCGCTGTTTCTATACTGGTCGGGTTTCATCCCGTCGGTAAAACCGAGGGTCTTTACCCGACATTGCAGATAACTAGGGGGTGGGCAAATCAAACAAGACTTGAGTCATATAGGTTTCGGCCCAAGCGTCCCCAAAGGCTTTTTCTAACACTCTTCGAGTTTTATCGTTTAAACGCTGTTGAGTGCAATAGTGATTTTGTCCTTGCCAGTTCAGTTGACGGGCTTGGGGGCTGAGGGGTTCAGCTTGGATGGCTTGTCGGCAGTGGAGGGTGAGGAAGTCTTGTACACACTGAATAAATTGCTGTTGTTCCCCTTCGTCGGCTGGACGCACAAACAGACAAAAGTCGGAGAAAATCGCACCCCACGGGGGCAGTTCCCGAGGTTGGCTAAAGGGGGGACGGGGTAGGGCTTCTAGGCTTTTTTGGTAGGGGGCGGGGAGTTGACGATGGGGGAGGGTGGGGGAGAGGTCAACAATGGCGGCGCTGATTTGCCCTCGTCCTCCGACAATATCACTGCCAAACATGGGCAGGCTGAAATCTAGCCGGGGAAACATGACACAGTGAAGGATGTCTAGGTTGTTGCCTACTTTGGCTAGTTCTAGGTGAAGTTTGCGGAATTGGGGGGTTT
Source organism: Spirulina subsalsa FACHB-351 (assembly GCF_026130165.1). Classification (GTDB taxonomy): domain Bacteria; phylum Cyanobacteriota; class Cyanobacteriia; order Cyanobacteriales; family Spirulinaceae; genus Spirulina_A; species Spirulina_A subsalsa_A. Next base: position 701 of record NZ_JAIHOM010000229.1, read on the forward strand.
GGTGACATCGGTTTTCAATGCGTAACCGTTCTCCTTCTAGTTTGCCTTCTACATAGCCTAATCCTTCGGGGAGTTGATAGGGTGACAGTTGAAGCTCGGTTTCCCAAGTGGTGATGATGACATCGGCGAGTTGACGGATGAGGGGGTGGAGATCATCACGGAGGCTGGAGGGAGGAACGCTGGAAGATGTCATGATGTGCTGGAGAGTGTGAATAGGGGGCAAGTCTACAGTGAATCTAGATCAACGATATACTGAGATCGCCCCCTTGTCATGTTGATTTGTTTCGGGAGGAGCGATAATGTTTGGTTTAGGTTGGCCGGAAGTGGTGGTGATTGCGATCGCCGGATTGTTGATTTTTGGACCGAAAAAAATCCCCGAAATGGGAGCAGCCCTAGGAAAAACCCTCCGGGGATTTCGCGAGGAACTTGATAGTTCCCCCAAGGAGGAGGAGGAGGAACTCTAGATTCTTTGGACAATTGAGAATTCTCAATTCTCAATTCCCCTACCCCCCTTGACCCTATGAAGACAATCCCCCTAGGGAGTTGACACTCCAAAGAGAATTTTCACCACTTGACCCCCTTCTAAATCCAAAGTCAGTGTCGGGCCGGAGTTGGTGAGGGGGCTAGTTTCATCGTAGACAATCCGCGTCTCGTTCTGCTCACTAATCCGATTCTGGGTAACTTCCCCTTTGGAGAGAATCCAGCCCAATTTCTTGGCCGCCTCCACGGTCATGGGCTGGTGGGGTCGAAACACAGCGACCGCGCCTTCTGTACCATAGGCTGCCATCAACAGTAGCCCATCGGCAAATTCATAATCTCGGCTATAGGTGCAAACATTAGAACCAATAACCTCTTTTACCGGATAGACTGTACAGGCCTCACCCCACCAGGGGATTTGCTCATAAAGGTCACTAGAAAAACGTTGATTTTGATAGCGTGTCGAAAGGGAGATCATCGGGCCCCCGTCCACTAATTGCGGGGTATCATCGGGAGTATTGGCCACTTCCGCCACCGAGACGGAACCCGACGGCACAGAAGAGGTTTCCCCTCGCGTAACAGGAGCATTGGGTTGAGAGGAGTTAGCCCCGGGGGTTCGATTCTCACTGGGGTTTTCCGCTCCCGGTGCCCCAGCAACAGGACGATTCTTGCCCAAATCTACGTTAATTGTGCAACCCATCCCCCCCAACAGCAGGAGACAAAGCAATCCCCACGGCGCTATGTTGGCTCGATTCACCGCCCTAGAAACTACAGGAAACGAAATCATTTCAGTTTTGTCCTTACACAAAATGATTGAAATATTCTAAAACAATATAGACCTTTTAACAGAAACGGCAGCAAAAGGAGTGTCAAAGACTTTGAGCGGACTTCGACTTGCAATCACTTCAGCCCATCCGGTGCAATTTCCCAAGCTTTGCCTTCAGATTTTAGGCGGGCTGGGACTAGCTGGAGTGGCTTTAGCGGGGTATCTGACCGTCAGAATTGCGATCGCCACCTATCAAGCCCCCCAACCTCAAGCCATCCTCACCCTAGGAGGAGACTTTGACCGAGAATACTTTACTGCCCACTTTGCCCTCTCCCGTCCCGATTTAGACATTTGGATCTCCTCCGGTGGCCTCCCCCAAGACCTCTCCCAGCAATACTTTCACGACCTAGGCATCCCAGAATCTCGCCTACACTACGACCAACGGGCAGTAGACACCGTAACCAATTTCACATCCCTTGTTCACGACCTCAAACAACAGGACATTCAACATCTTTATCTCATTACCTCAGACTTTCACATGAGACGGGCTAAACTCATTGCTGCCCTCGTCCTCGGCAGTCACGGAGTCATTATCACCCCCGTCTCCGTCCCCACCCGCACCCCCCCAGAATCCCCCATCCATATTCTCCGGGATGGCCTGCGGGGAGTCCTCTGGATATTCACCGGACGCACCGGGGCGAATCTCAACCCCACCCTCCTGTTGACCAAAAATAATGGGTTTCAAGCCCCGCCCTTCCAGGGCGGCATTAGGAGTGCTACAATGATACCAAGCAAGCCAGTGTCAAACAATGTTTGTTCTCGAATACAAGGTCAAACCCAAACCTTA
>NZ_JAIHOM010000276.1 GCF_026130165.1 Spirulina subsalsa FACHB-351
TAGGTGAGTATAGAGGATAAAAACCCATGAAAACCGACAGCATCTTTTACCGTATCTTTCAACAATATCCTCGCAGTTTCTTTGAACTCCTGAATCGTCCTCCCACAGAAGCCAATGACTACCAATTCACCTCCGTAGAAGTTAAGCAATTAGCCTTTCGCTTGGATGGTCTTTTCCTCCCCATCTCAGAGGATACTACCCAGCCTTTTTATCTAGCAGAGGTTCAATTCCAACCCGACGAAACCCTGTATTATCGTCTTTTCGCCGAACTATTCCTCTACCTCCGTCAATACCAACCCTGCCACCCCTGGCGAGTCGTAGTGATTTATCCCACTCGTGCCATTGAACGAGAGGCCCCCCAACACTTCAGGGAGTTATTGCACTCTAGTGCGGTGACTCGGGTCTATCTTGACGAGTTAGAAGGAGTAGAAGAACAGCTAGGAGTGAGTATAATTCAATTAGTCGTGGAAGAAGAGAGCCAAGCCATGGAACTGGCTCAAAAGCTGATTCAACAAGCTCAAGAGGTATTAC
>NZ_JAIHOM010000277.1 GCF_026130165.1 Spirulina subsalsa FACHB-351
ACCGATAGCAATGGTGAAACAGTTGAAAACCCCCGACATCTCAGGAAAGGTGAGGAGCGACTGAAACAGTCGCAACGCATTGTTTCCAAAAGGAAGAAGGGGGGTAAAAACCGAGCAAAAGCAAGGGTGGTTCTAGGTAAGCGCCATCTCAAAATAAGTAGGCAGCGTAAAGATTTTGCTGTGAAATTGGCAAGATGCGTAATCCAGTCTAACGACTTGGTGGCCTATGAAGATTTGAGAATTAGGAATATGGTGCGAAATCACAACCTTGCCAAGTCGATTAGCGACGCTTCCTGGTATCAGTTTCGAGTGTGGTTGGAATATTTTGGCAAGGTGTTCGGTAAGACCACTGTTGCTGTTCCACCCGAAAGGACAAGCCAGGAATGCTCTCGCTGCGGTGTCATTGTTCAGAAAACCCTATCCACTCGGACTCATGCTTGTCAGTGTGGATGTGTCTTGGACAGAGACCACAATGCAGCGAGGAATATCCTCGGTCGGGGATTGAGTACGGTAGGGCATACCGGAACTTT
>NZ_JAIHOM010000056.1 GCF_026130165.1 Spirulina subsalsa FACHB-351
CCATTATAACACACTTAATAAAACTGGCAAGGCTCATTAAGTGTTGACGCTTCGCGGGTTACATACTGTTTTTCTTTTCATCCCCGTCCTAAAGTATCGGGGCTTTCAAGAAAACATGATCGGTAAAGCTGGATACTATTCGCCAGACGTTGGCGGCGGGGGCCAGATTTGTACTCTACGGGATAGGGGAGATCATCCTCTCCAAACTCCACCACATCGGCAATTCCCCGCCATTGGTATTTATGGGAGCAAAGAGAAAGCGATCGCTCCACCCGCACCCCATCCACCACCTCACTGGTAGCAGAATCCGCCCGCTCATGAACCCGATGTCCCCGCAATGTATAAATATTATCCTCAAAGGTTTGTTCAACATGAATTAAGGCACATTGACGGGGACAAAAAACATAATGTTGTAACACACTAATCCACAGATAATCCTCAGTATTTTGTTCACTCATCGCTATTCCGTAGGTTGACAATTTTCTAGATATGAAGCGAGGGATGTTGGGTTTCGCTCCCGCTCCACCCAACCTACAGATCCCTAACGATAACCTCCCCTTGGCGATTTTCTATAACCCGCCAATTAAACTAACTCCGTTAATGTCACCCCCTCGGGTAAATCATCCTGATTGACTACCACCTCATAATCCTTAAACGAGCGAGGCGTATTATTTGGAGACTCCACTGTAATCCGATCAAATAATTGATGAGCCGGAGCATTTCCTAACCGCTTGTCATGGGAAAAAATATACAATCCCCGTAACGCCATCAACCCTCGACTCGCGCTCCGATCTAACTCCCACATCCCTTGAATCGCCTGCCAAAATAAAGCTAAATCCTCCTCCGTTACCCCCGTTTGTTGTGCCAAAAATGGCGAAAAGAACCCAAAACCTCGATACAAACCATAGGGAATTTGCGTTTTCCGTCCCATGGTTTGTAAATTAACCCGATCCTCCTTCGCCTCCGTAACAGCCATGCGGGTAATCGACCAATCCAAGGGCAAAACCGGATCAATGGAACGAGCAAAAGTTAACTGCACCGGCCCCCGCACCTGACCCGCATTTAACCCCGTACTCATGACTGCTCCAAACATTCGCACATCATAAAAATTAGCACACATCCACTGTTTAGCCGTCTCGATATTTTTACCCGTTTTTGCAGGCTTGCCTGATTTTTTCACCAAAGCCTCAACAAATTTTTTCGCTACTTTCCAATCGCTAAATTCCTCCAAATCCTTATACTCTTCCTTCAATTCATCAGTAGAAAGTTCCCCACTATAAGTCAAAGTAGAAACAACATTATCCCCTTCCTCTTCATCTTCAATGGCAAAAGCTGAAGGTAATTCATCGGCTAAATTACGCAAAGCTGTAAGGACTTTTTCCTCTTTAATCACCTCAGAAACAGGTTCACTCACAGGCAAACCTGAACCAACATAAGCCCGGCGAATTTGCTCATTAAGAACCCCGTGGTGTTCCACAAAAATTTTCAGCCGCTCTTTTTCCGCTTCCGTTGCTTCATACTCACTATAAACTTCAACATAATTCCGCACCTTCCGTTTTAAACAAACATCCGTCACCAAACCCTGCATGGTTTCTGCATCAGTCCGAGGTAAATTACCCCCATCCGGGTCCCCATTGGGGTTGCCATCCAACACATCAAAAAGCAAAACAAAATCATGACGGCGGTTTGGATCGGTATAAATAGACATGGAATTTCTTTCCTCAATAATTACAAACAGTTCAATACAATTCAAAGCCTTTCGTAGGTTGGGTAAAGCGACAGCGCAACCCAATAATTCACCATTACCAACCTTTCAAAATTCCTAATTAATCAAAAAAGCTTGATTTTTGTCAAAAAATATGATATAAATCAGGACTTATTTTGATTCTTTTTACTCCTTGCCTGCCCATTATTATGGGCGCGTTGATGATAGTAACCCAGGGCGAAAATACTTTGTTGCTGCATCGTAAAACTATGGGGAAAATGCCCCTGATCTGGTTGGATATGACTGTAAATTTCCTCCAGTTGCAATTGTAAATTGTGATGGGCTCCAGGCTGGTTTTTCCGAATTTTGCTGAGGTGGGCCTGTGCGCCTTGGATTAACACCCCCATCACCTTCCCCGGTGTGGTGGACATAGCCCCGTAGTAGCGATCTACTAGGGTGGCGTTGATGTCTTTCCCTAATGCTGTGCGCTGGATTTGTTCCAGTTGTGCGAGTAGGCGGCCGCAGTGGTAGGCGGTGAGGTCAGGGCCTTCTAGGGGGGGCTGTAAATTCAATTCAGCCATCGATTCAGTTTCATTCATGGGGATAATTTCCTTAAACGTGAGGTAAAGCTTAATGAACGCGGCGCGGGGATGGGTCATTTTATGGTCTTGATCGACCCGAATCCGCCGCACAACACTGGCTAACAGTTCATCGGGTAGCGGTTTCCCCTGCAAGGCGGCGAAAAACAAAGCGGTGGGCATTCGGGGCAACATTTCCTTGCTCACATCCCGATAGGTAGAGGCGGCTAGGGCGTAGAGGCCAAAGAGTTTAGGATCTTCTCCCGTGGGACTCACTACCTGTTGCGCCCGAAACCACCGACCGAGGTTTTCTCGGACTTCGGCGAGGGTGATATTGAGCCAACTGCGGACGACGGTGCGGGCGTTGTTGGCGGTGAGGGCAAGGGCATAAAAGCGGTCTTGTTCCAGTTGCTCTAAGGCGGTGACATTGGGCTGTTTTTTTAGCCCCGCGATGAGGTCTTTCACTTGAGCTTGGGCCTGTTCATCACTGGGTTTATCTAAGAGGCTAAAGAGATCAAATCCTGTGGCTTCTTTTGTCCACCAGGCATAAACGGCTTTATCGCTGATGCGGAGGTGAGAATCCCGGTCTTTGAGCAGGTGATTGAGGGCTTTGGCGAAGGCTTCTCCGGCATCGCGGGAAATGGGGGAGGTGAGGGAGTTGGCGAGGCCGTAGGATTCAAAGGCCTTGGAGTTGGCGGAAACTAAGGCGGTGCCGGATGCTTGACCGCCGGGGACTCCTTTAATGGTGAAGGGGAGTCGTTGCTGGACGGGGCCATAGTGGCCGGAGACTAAACACCAGCCGAGATGTTCTGCTGCTTCTGTTCCCCCGGTATGGTTTGCCCAAAATTGCTGGATGGCGGTCAATTGGGCTTTGTCTTCGGCGGGGATGACGGGGCCGCTGGGGGTCATGACTTGAAAGGTGATGACCATGCTGGGGTCGAAGTCGGGGGGGAGGAGATGGCGATCGCGCTCCGGTTCCCAGCCATCCAAAAATTTAACAATTGCTTCAACCACTGGCAATTGAGTAGACTCAGCGCAAAGACGAGCTAGATCCTTAAACTGGGCATGACATTGGGCAATGCGATCGCGTTTTGATTTGGCTTTAGGGATTCCGAGAACATATTCCCCAGTATCAGCAAGGAGTTTGGGACTAATGCCGGAACTGCGATTAATATGGGGCAGAATTTTCGGCGCTCCCCGTTTGTTTTTTTTATCTCCCAGGGGAGTGAGGAGATCACCCCGGAGTTGACCCTCTAGGGTGAGACTAATCAGCCAACGGACAGGGGAGGGACCATACATGGCGGGGGTAGGGTCGATGCGCTGGGCATAGTCAGCGAGGGCTTTAAGGAGCATGATTTAAAGGGGTTGAGGGGGGATGGTGAGGATGCCTTGTTCTAAACGGGCTGCGAAGAAGCGAGGGCGGGCATTCCCGGAGATGATGCGACGGCCTTGGGCATCTTGTTGACGGTATTGAATGGAGCCTTTGGGGGCGGGCTGAAATTCAAGGTCATAGAGCATTAAGCCCAGTTCATCGCTGCGATTAATGGCTTGTTCTTGTCCGGTGGGGGGTTCAAAGAAGGCGCTAAATTCCCGGGTGCCGAAGTAGGGCTGATGGTGGCATTGACCGCGCTGCACTCGACGACGGAATTGGTCGCGATATTTGGCGATGTTCTCCGTAGCGTGGGCTTTTAAATAAATCTGGGCTTCGATGAGATAGGCGACATTGCGTAGACCGAGGGTATGACGTTGAGCGCGATCGCCATCGGCAAAATACCCCCCGACTCCGGTTTTTGCCCAACTCTTGGCACTACTTTCACTCTGGCAGTTATTCACTTCATTCCGCCAGATAGAGAAGTGTTGAATGGGGGTGAGGACATGGATTTTTTCGATGCGATAGCCCATTTCCGGTTTCCAGAAAATGGCTTCGAGAATCCCCCGTGCTGCGCTGGGGGTGATCACATCGTAACTAATGCGCTCTACTTTAAATTCCGGTCGGGTAAAGCAGGCAAAGTCGCCGTAGACTTTAAGCGTGAGGGGTGGACAAAGGCTCACTGTACTGATCCTTAACGAATGGGACAAGGAAAGGTGAAAAAGGAGCTTTCCTCTTTCTTCCTCTTCCGAGAAAGGGGGGATAGTAGACTAGGACGGTTTCCCTTGAACCGCCATCCCTAGGATTTAAGCAACAACCCAACGGGGCTAAATTTCGGAAATTTGGCTCAATATCCAAAGTTTACGTCACAAATTCCACGGAACAGGGAACAGGGAATAGGGAATAGGTAATAGGGAATTTCTCCCCTGCTCCCCAAGTTATTCAGCCAGCACTAAATAATCAAATCAAAGGGATCACGCTGGATGGGTTCACCTTGCCATTGAATCCCCACTAACTCATCATAGCCCCCTGTCCATTCCCACAGACCGGGAATCACTTCTTGGCGATTCTCTTCGTTTTGATTGAACTGCCAAGGGAATAGATTCACCAGATAAGCTTGTAAACGACGGCGAGTTTCTCGCCCCACCCGACCCTGAGAGCGCATCTGAGCTAAAATCTTCCCACTCTCCCCATAATTCACTACCACCGGAATGGTCTGATCTTCAATCAGGGAAAACTGAGCCACCCCCGGATAATTGAGCTTTTTCCGTTCCCCTTGAATCTCTTGGCCGGGGGAGAAATCCACCTGTTGATAGAGTTCTTGGAAATAGCGCAGAAAGAGGTCTGGGGTATGGAGGGCATCCATTTCTTCCGGACTGAGGTAGTTTTTCGCCACAGCGTAGGCCGTTTGATAGAGGCCACGGGGACTCCCTCCCTCTTGGGGTTCAAAAATAATCACCTGACCGCGATCGCGCTTTCCCTCTCGATTACACCGCCCGGCCGCTTGTACAATCCGGTCTAAGGGTGCGATCGCCCGATACACCACCGGAAAATCCAAATCTACCCCCGCCTCCACCACCTGAGTAGACACCACCCAACAGGGCAACCCCTCCGCCAAGCGTCGTTTCACCACCCCCAACACCCGCCGACGATGAGCGCCACAGAGCAACGTCGAGAGATGAAACACCCCCTCACCGGGAAACTCCGCCGCTTCTAGGGCTTCTAACACCCCTAACGCATCCTTGCGCGTATTAACAATCATTAAAGCCTGTTGAGCCGACCGTGCTTGTAAATCTGCCATTAAATCCGACCAAGACCAAGCCCCCGACCGTCGGATATAATCCACCCGTTTTAAGCGCTGGAAGTGCCTCTGAGCCTCAGCAGGCGGCACAATATCCGTAATTTGGTCAAATCCTCCTACATAGGGGTTAGTCCCCTCAAACGCGGGCTGAGTCGCCGTACAGAGAACCAGCGTCACCCCGTAATATTTCACCAACTGCCCCAACACATCCAAAATCGGATCTAAGAGAGGAATGGGCAAAGTTTGCACCTCATCCAACACAATCACACTGTTCACCAGATTATGCAGTTTCCGGCAAGGCATGGGGCGATGAGCAAACAGACTATTAAACAACTGCACCGTTGTCGTGACAATTAAAGGGGCATCCCAATTTTGCGCCACCAAACGAGCTTGAGCATAGCCAGACCGGGCATCTTCATCCCGCCAATCTTCCTTGAAGCCCTCCGGGGAAATCGCGCTGTGATGCTCTAAAACCGCCATTTCTCCCAAGGGGGCGAAAATATCCCGATAGACCTGGACCGTCTGTTCAATAATGCTGGTATAGGGTACCGCAAAAATCACCCGACGCTGACCATATTCGCAAGCATGATTTAACGCAAACGCCAAACCACTGCGGGTTTTTCCCCCTCCCGTCGGCACACAGAGCCGAAAAACCCCCGGCTTTTGTAAGGCCTGAGCGCAACAATAATCATAAACCTCCCGCCGGACTTGATTCACGGGAGTATCTGGCACCTTTTCCATCAAGGCCGCTTGTTCATGGGCTAACTGGGCTTGGAGTTGGGGCAGGGTGAGGGGAATATCCCGTTGTGCCGTCTGTTCTGGGTTAAAATGCTGTTCCGTGTCCAGATGATCCCCATCAATCAGGCAGGAAAAGAGCAAGCGCAGGAACAATTCAGCCCGCAAGGGATCCCGTTGATGGGCAGTCATCTCTTGAGCGAGAGTTGGGGGGGCTGTTAGATTAATCCCTGCCGCCTCTGCCCGTTTTAACACCTCTTGATAATCCGTCGCTGTGCGGTCAGGATTGCGCCCTTGGAGTTTGACCCCAAGTGAATCAAAAGCAGGTAGGCCGCTATGATGCCCATAAATCAGGGCGGCGAGGGGTGGAAACTCTTGGGCGGCTAACTTTGCCCCATGAATCGCATGGGGAACGGACTTGGCTTTTTTATCTCCCCGATGGCATCCTTGCAAATAGGCTTGAAAGTCGGGATTATACTTGCCTAAATCGTGCCACAGTCCCCCATAATGCCCTACCGTGGGAGCGCCCAAAAGGGTCGCAAATTCGGCCGTGCGTTGGGCTACTTGAACCAGATGGGCTTTTAAATCATGCCACTGTTGGGGACGGTTGGGGGAGGGGGTATGGGCGACAGGATGGGATGGGAGAGTCATAATTTGGGAATAGGGAAGCAGGAGGGAGGGGGAGTCAGGAGTTGCGAGTAATGTCATTGCGTTCGCGCAGCGTTCCGTAGGAAGGTACGAAGCAACTTAGTTGGGGAATTATTCCCTATTCCCTTGTTAAGTCTAGCATTCGGTTTTTTCAGCAGACCCTACTTAGAGGCAAGACTTGATCAAATCATCCAGCTTCTCTTGAATTTCTTCCATGGTTTGTTCTCCCTGACTTTCCAGCCCCATTGCCATTAATAACCGTCCCAACTGAATAGCATCATCAGGCTGCAAAATAAAGCCAATTTCTTCCACAGAATTCAAAACACAGGGCAATTTTTCTGAATTTTTAGCAGCAAAAGTAGCATGAATTTCTGAACCTAATTTAGAAACTTGTTCTCCTGTTATAGTTAGGCTAGTGATATTACTCATTAAAGTAATAGCTTGGGTTTTTAAGGGGTGAGTATGGGAAGTTTTTGAGGTCATAATTTTCCTAGGGTTGGATGTGATTTTTCTATTGAATAACTGATTTTTTACAAAAGAATTAGTTATTCATTTGGTGAGTTGCTCATGACAGAGGGCTAAAATTTCTGGATTGACAATGCGATAATAACGACAAATTCCATCTCTTCGGCAAGCCACAATTTTGGCAATTTTCAAGAGTTGTAAATGCTTAGATACATTGGCTTGATTCAGTCCGGTCATCTGACAGATCTCAGTAACGTTACGCTCCTCTTGACAAATTGCTGCTAAAATTTGTAACCGACTGGGTTCACTTAGGGTCTTAAAATGGTCAGCAAGTTGCTCAAAAATGGGGGGAGGAAGGTCGGTATTCATGACTCGATACAAAGAAGGTTAGTTTGGCAAAAATGCGAACAAAGAAAGGATAAAATACGCCATACTTGAATACAGAAAAATGAATTCAATTTGTTGATGAGCAGATTTCTATTTATCCCGAAATCGCACTCCGTAATTCTTGCTGTTCTTGGGGGGAAAGATGCTTGACTAAAGATACCCCAAATAAAAGTTGTAATCCCAATTTTTCAAACCAAGGTAAGCCCATCCCAAAGCGCATTTTGAGCATAAAATATTCTTCAAAAATGGCTTTAGTCCAATTCACCCAGGGCCCTTTCAAGGCAGTAGAATAACGGCGTTGTCCGGTGGTGGGGTCTGGAATGACGGGAACAGCCATGTATGCAATGCCTGTATTGCCAAATTCAGCGAAACAAAGGGCTTCTAGGGTGGGGGTGGTGGGTTTTGCTTGGATAATCCCTAGTTCTATAGCAATATTGTGAGCAACAGCTACGGCCATGGCTTCAGCCATTTCGCCACTTTTTGGCAGACCCATGGGGATGGGGGTTTTTTCCGGTTGGGTTAAATGGACGCTGACTCCAACAGCGTAAATTTGGGGAAATTTCGGATGATGATAGGTGGGGGTGACGGGGATAAATCCTTTCTCAGTGCCAAGTTGAGGTATGTCACGGATGAATTTTGCCCCCAGAAAAGAGGGAAGAATCATGGCATAGTCTGAGAAGATGTGTTGACCATTGCCCAGGGTGATTCGGTTGGGGTGAACTTCCGCAATTCGAGTATTATCAAGGGTTTTAATGCCTCGTTCTTCGAGTAAAGAAACGGTGAGTTCACGGGCGTTTTTCACTCCACCAACTCCTAAGTGTCCAGTGTAGGGTTCTGGGGTGATATAGGTGAGGGTGGCTTTGTCTCGGAGGCCTCTCCGTCGCAGTTCCCAGTCGGCCATCAAAATAAATTCATAGGCGGGTCCAAAACATCCGGCTTCTGGGGCGGCCCCGACGACGAGAGACCCTGGGTTTTCGAGGAACTTTAACCACCCTTGGCGGGCCTGGAGGGCGTGTTCTGGGGTACAAACGGAGTGACTATATCCCCCGTGAGGCCCAAGTCCAGGAATCGCGGCAAGGTTGAGGGATGCCCCTGTGGCAATAACGACATAATCATACTGGAGGGTTTGACCATCGGCGGTGGTGATGCGTTGGTTGTGGGGGTCGAATTGGGTGACGCGACTGGGGATGAAGTTTAAGCCATGTCGTCGGGCGAGTTTGGGGAGGTCTAATTGGACGTGGGATAAGGGTTTCAGGTCTAATGCGACGCGAATTAAACCGGGAATAAAGGTGAATTTAGACTGTTCAGAAATCAGAGTGACTTGGTGTCGGGTGGGCAGTAAGTGCCGTAATTCGTAAGCCGCAGGGAGTCCACCTAATCCTGCACCAATGACTACAACGTGCGCCATATCTATATTTCTCCTGAATTAAAGGCAATGTTGATAGGTCGGGAGACAAGATGGGTTACGGTTAACTGTCTCCTTGAGGGGTTTAAGTCTTATTTAACTAATCTACTGACTGATAATATAATAATGTTAATGAAAGCTACTGCATTTGTCAACCTTTTTTTGAGAGAGTCTGCGTCAGGGACTGAAGACGGGTGGAAAAGCCTTCTGATGGGTAAACCAAGAAGGTGGGGGACGGATGAGGCTCTCCCACCTGGCGTAGCCGAGGTAGGGGAATGCGTCGCTAATTTTGTTCAAGAAGGCGAGTGATCAAAAATTGATTATAAAACCTATTGACTAATCTACTAATTGGTTATATAAATTAATTATGGACTCTGTTGAGTCTAATCAAACTGACAACACCAAGACTTTCTCCTCTATGTATCACATCAGCAAATTTGTACCTCTTGCCTTTGATGACGCGATCGCGCAAGTCACCGAATGTTTGCAACAAGAAGGATTTGGCATCCTCACCGAAATTGACGCACAAGCTGCGTTTAAGAAAAAACTGGACGTTGACTTCCGCAAGTACCGTATTTTAGGGGCCTGTCACCCCCAAATTGCCTACCAGATGCTGCAAACCGATGATAAAGCCGGAACCTTGTATCCTTGCAATGTTGTGGTACAAGAACACGAGGATGGTCAAGTTGAAATTTCTGCCATTGAACCCCTCATGATGTTTTTAAGTTTGCATAGTCCCAAGGCGAAGGAGATTGCCCTGGAAGCGAGTCAAAAAATGCAAGCGGTGATGTCTCGTTTACCAGAAATGTAAATTTTCCTGGAGCATTCTGTTCCTTAGATACCCCTTTTCTCTTCATTCTGCCATGTGGAAATTTTTATTTGCCCTTCAACAAAACTTGATTTGGTCTATTCCCATTAGTATGATCGCGGGGATCATTTTTGGTCTGGTGGTCGATCCTTCGTTCTTAAAAGCGGGAATTATTCCTCTGACCTTCCTCATGGTGTATCCCATGATGATTAATTTACAACTCAATAAAGTCTTTATGGGAGGGAGTCTTCGCCTACAATTAGTCACCCAATTGATTAATTTTGGCATTATTCCCTTTCTGGCTTTTGGGTTAGGAAAAATTTTCTTTCCCGACCAGCCATTAATTGCTCTAGGACTGCTCCTCACTTCCTTATTGCCTACCAGTGGCATGACCATTTCTTGGACAGGATTTGCGAAAGGGAATCTGAATGCTGCAATTCAAATGACTGTCATTGGACTCATTGCAGGATCTTTAGCCACTCCTTTCTATGCAAAATGGTTGATGGGAACTGTGATTGAAATTCCCTTACTGGATGTTTTCAAACAAATTGTCATTATTGTTTTTCTCCCGATGTTATTAGGTTTTGTCACGAAACAAGTCCTCATCGCAACCGTGGGAGAAAGTAAATACAATAAAAACTTGAAACAAAAATTTCCCGTTTTCTCCACTATCGGCGTTTTAGGAATTGTCTTTGTTGCCTTAGCATTAAAATCTCAATCGATTGTCTCTCATCCCGCCAATTTGTTGACTTATTTTGTTCCCTTAATTCTGATTTATGGCATTAACTTTATCTTGAGTACCGTTGTGGGTAAAGCTTTATTTGAACGAGGAGATGCGATCGCGCTGGTTTATGGCACTGTCATGCGAAACCTCTCCATTGCTCTCGCCATTGCCATTAGCGTCTTTGGAACCCAAGGAGCAGAAATTGCCCTGATCATTGCCATGGGGTATATCATCCAAGTGCAAGCCGCCGCCTGGTATGTCAAATTAACCGATCGCATCTTTGGCGCGCCTCTCCCTGAAGTTGAAATGAGTTAAAGAGACTCTCCCCATGATTTCCTCCCTAGCCCTCACCGTTTTAGTCGAAAATACAGTGAACAGACCTGGACTCCTGGCAGAACACGGTTTGTCGATCCTCGTCGAAGTCCCAGAACTCCCCCTGCGTTTGCTGTGGGATACCGGGCAAGGTCAAGTCTTGCTGCACAATGCCCGACAGTTAGGCATCTCCTTGGATGATTTAGACGCGATCGCACTCAGTCATGGCCACTACGACCACACCGGGGGACTCCTCTCCCTCCTCTCTCATCATCCCCCCCAACGTCTATATCTCCATCCTGATGCCTTGAAGCCCAAATATAGTCCGAGGGGCAATATTGGCAGTCCTCTCAATGAAGCCCAACTCCAAGAGTGGGGTTGTTCCATCCTCTGGACCTCAACCCCTACCCCTCTAGCTCCCGGCATTCATCTAACCGGTCCCATTCCCCGACAACACCCCCTAGAGGATGCCGGAGGGCAATTTTGGCAAGACTCCACCCAGGAAACCCCAGACTCCCTCTGGGATGATCAGGCGCTCTTTCTGGAAACCCAACAGGGAATAGTCGTGATTCTAGGCTGCGCCCATGCAGGGGTGATCAATACCCTCAACTATATTGCCCAACTCACCGGACAACAGACCGTTTATGGAGTTATTGGTGGAATGCACCTCCTCAATGCCTCTCCGGAACGCATTCAAGCTACCCTAGAAGCCTTAGCCCAATACCAAGTCCAGATCGTTGGCGCGAATCACTGTACCGGAATCCACGCGATCGCCGCCCTACAATACCAAGGACGCGGAATTTATTATCCCTGTAGCGTCGGAACCCACCTCCTCCTGCCCAATCTTGACAAGTTAAGGCTTTTCTCCTCTTGTCAAGGTTAGATCCTATTCCCGATTCCCCAACTTTGACCAGTTAAGCTTGTGTACATTTTGTCAAGTCCCATAAATAGCGTTTCATAAATTTGACAACGCTATTTATGGGGTATTCAATTTCGGACACAACCGCATTTTCCCGACTCCCCGAGTTATTCAGCAGAGCCTAGAGTAATAATTCTGCTAAACCTAAGAAATAAAGCCCTTCAGGAGTGACTTGAAAACGATAGGGATAAACTTCTACCCCTTGATGATAGGCCTGACGCAGTAACTCCCCATACTTCGGGTCGGTACTATCACCGGGGGCAAATTGTTCACAGTCTCCCCGATTAATAAAATACACAATCGCGGCCTTGGCTTCTCCTAATACGCCCATTAAATCCCCGAGGTGTTTTTGTCCTCGGGTGGTGACTGTATCGGGAAAAACGGCAATCTGTCCCTGAGTCCAGGTGACGTTTTTCACTTCTAAATAAAGGGGGGGGTGATCTTCTGTGGAGGTGAGGAGAAAATCTACGCGACTTTTACCTTGGCTACCATATACGACTTCTCGCCGGACGGTATCATACCGGGAGGCAAGTTCTGGGAGTTGTTTTTGTTCGAGGAGCGATCGCATTACCCGATTGGGTAAACCTGTATTGACTCCTACCCATGTCGTCTGTGGATGCTCCACTTGAATCATTTCCCAAGTATAGGCTAGCTTCCGTTTGGGGTTATCACTGCGCGATACTTGCACTAGACTCCCCACAGTACAAACATCCGTCATCGGTCCGGTATTGGGACAGTGAGCGGTAATCACTTCCCCCGAGGTCAGTTCAATCTCAGCAAAAAACCGTTTGTAGCGTCGGACTAAAATTCCCGCTTCTAAGGGGGGATAGGTATAAATCAGGGGGGAGGACATGAAGACCAAAAATTCAGGTTCAATATCTCTGCATTCTACCCCCTTCGGTTATCCGAAAACCTGACATAATCCCCCTTAATAATCTAAAGTGATTATTAAATTCTTTTGAGTAAAGGTTATAAAAATCAGTGAAAGCTATAACAATTCTTGGTTCAACGGGGTCTATCGGCACCCAAACCCTTGATATTGTCCAGCAATATCCTGAACAATTCCGGGTGGTGGGATTAGCGGCCGGTCGCAATGGGGAATTATTGGCCGAACAAGTGCGCCAGTATCGCCCGGAAATTGTGGCAATTCAAGATGAGTCTAAGTTAGAGGAGTTACAAGAGGCGATCGCCACTCTAGATTATACCCCCATTGTTTTATCGGGACAGGGAGGCGTGGTCGAAGTCGCCCGCTATGGAGACGCGGAAAGCGTTGTCACGGGGATTGTCGGCTGTGCGGGACTCTTACCCACCCTAGCGGCCATTGAAGCGGGAAAAGATATCGCCCTGGCTAACAAAGAAACCCTTATCGCAGGGGGTCCGGTGGTCTTACCCCTCGTGGAAAAACATCAAATCAAACTCCTCCCGGCCGATTCTGAACATTCCGCCATTTTCCAATGTTTACAAGGGGTTCCCGAGGGGGGCCTACGCAAAATCATTTTAACCGCCTCTGGGGGCGCATTCCGGGATCTTCCTGTGGAACAGTTAGCCCAGGTGACGGTGGCCGATGCCCTGAAACATCCTAACTGGTCAATGGGGCGTAAAATTACCATTGACTCGGCCACCTTGATGAATAAGGGTTTAGAAGTTATTGAAGCTCATTATCTCTTTGGGGTCGATTACGACGACATTCAAATTGTTATCCACCCTCAAAGTATTATTCACTCTCTGATTGAAGTTCAAGATACCTCGGTTTTAGCCCAATTGGGCTGGGCGGATATGCGTTTACCCCTGTTATATGCCCTCTCCTATCCTGAACGCATTCACACCAACTGGGAACCTTTAGATTTAGTCAAAATCGGCAGCTTAACCTTCCGAGAACCGGATCATCATAAGTACCCCTGTATGCGTTTAGCCTACGAGGCGGGACGGATTGGGGGGGCAATGCCTGCGGTTCTCAATGCAGCCAATGAACAAGTTGTGGCGTTATTTTTAGAGGAAAAAATCCGCTTTTTAGAGATTCCCCGTTTAATTGAACAAGTGTGCGATCGCTTTTCTGCCCACAACACCACCCACCCCACCCTAGAAGACATTCTAGAAGCCGATCGTTGGGCAAGGCAAGAAGCCTTAGAAATGATGAAAACCCTAGAAAATCCCCTAGTCTCTGTGGGGTAAACCCTCTCGGAGCGCCGAAACACCATGAAAAACACAATTATCAGTTATCAATTGCCCCTTCCCATACCGTCCCATGCCCACTGATTTAATTGTCCTCATTGCTGCTTTACTCATTACTTGGCTAGTTTTCACTTGGTTAGTCAAAGTGTTAAAAGCTAGTGTGAAAACTGCCCTCGTGATTGCCGGAGTCGTGCTATTGTTACAATTTTTCTTCGGCATTGACCCCCAAGAACTCTGGCGACAAATTACGGAACTGCCGCAAATTCTTCAATCTCTGTTCAATCCTGAATAATCTCTCACGACAAAATAAAGTCCGCCGAAGCGGACTTGTAATATCTAATGCTAAAGTGGTTTTGAACTTCAGGATGTTATGGTGAGTCTGATTTCCCTCTCTCCTTGGATTACGAACTCGCGCAAGAAATGGCTGAGATTTCATCAACAATTTGGATATGACCTAAACGAATACCCCGCAGCAAACGATCAATATATAATCGTTCATCCTGACCTAACGAGTTCCCTAAAAGTGCTGCCATTAAACCATAACGGTCAGCTAAAGTAAGTTTTCCAGATTCGCTAACTTGAGCATACAAGTCGGAAAAAGCGCCTGGCAGGAGCAGGGGAAAGTCACTGCTTATTTTGTTCATCACAGTTCCCCTTTGATGTTATAATAAGGTTTTGCATTTTCAAACCTGCAACCCCCGGACAGTAGGGCTAAAGACCTTACAGGTTCAAATTAGAACCGGAAATTAGAACCTGATCAGATAACACGGTTTAAAAATTTTGTACCTTATATAAATTATTTCTTAAGGTTGACAAAAAACTTGTGATATGGGGCTGAATCTCTTGTGATTATTGTCAGAATCACCTGTGATCTCAATCACTGCTTTTGCTACTATTGAAAGCTGTCCCCAAATCATCAGGAGAGGGGAGGGAGTTAGACCGTTCAGAGGAAGGTTGTTGAGGAACTTGGTGATGAAGATTTTAGAATGTTTACACACGGCGATATTAGTATCCGATTTAGAGCGAGCGCAAGACTTTTATCAGGGAATTCTCGGTCTTGCGCCAGTGGATCGGGTGCTAAAGTTTCCGGGAATTTGGTATCAAGTGGGTCAGTATCAAATTCATTTGATTGTGAGTCCAGATTTTCAAGCCTCATTACAGGAGGAGGCTAAATGGGGGCGCAATAGTCATATTGCCTTCTCAGTGGACGATTTAGAGGCACTGGCGAAGGGTTTAGAGGCCCAGGGGTATAGTTATCAAAAAAGCGCCTCGGGACGGGCGGCGCTGTTTGTTCGAGACCCCGATGGGAATGTTGTGGAAGTGAGTCAAAGTGCCTGAACCATTGCCATGAGAATTGTGGCTTATCTCTATAGCAACCTGTTGTTAGAAACGCCCCCAGAGGAGGAGATTTGGGGGCTGGAAGTGGATCAGGTTTATCAGGATGTGGGGATGGGGGAGTCTCGGCCACAACTGGAGAGTTTATTAGAGGAGAGTGGGATTAATCCACCCGATTATCTACTGGTGCGACGCTTGGCGGAGTTAGGAGAGGACTTAGAAAGTGTGGGTCGTGCGATCGCCCTTTTAGAAAGCTACGGCGTGGAAATCATCGTCACCGAAGACGTTTACACCACCTCCTCCCCTCCCCCCAAAGCCGCCTTACTGCAACTGTTAGCCCACCTGCAACGAGAACAACGGAGTCGTCGTCTACGGCAAGGTCACGCCCGCAACCGTCTCCAAGCCCTGCCTCCACCCGGAAAAGCCCCCTATGGCTACCGTCGGGGCAAAGACCGCTATATTTTAGACCGTAGCACCGCCCCCGTGGTCAAAGACTTTTTTGAACGCTTTCTGCTCTTTGGTTCCCTGCGCGGTGCCGTGCGGTATCTTGAGAAAAAATACGGCAAAAAAATTGCCGTTTCCACCGGAAGACGCTGGTTAACCCATCCCGTCTATCGGGGCGATACCGCCTACCGCAACGGCGAGATTATCCCCCAAACCCACACCCCCCTAATTTCCTCCGAAGAAGCCGCCCAGATTGACCGTTTATTGCGTCGTAACCGCCCTTTAGCCCCCCGCAGCGCCAGCGCCCCCCGTTCCCTAGCGGGTTTAGTCTTCTGTTCCCATTGTCAATCCCCCACCACCATCACCCGCGTTACAAGTCGGGGCAAGTCCTCAGAGTATCTCTATTTACGCCCCCTCCACTGTCCCCAGCACCCCAAGTGTAAAGCCTTCCCCTATCAGGAAATTCTCAAATTCACAATTCAGCGCATTTGTCAAGACCTTCCCGCCGCCATTGCCGCCGCCCAAAGCACAGCCCCCCCCAGCCCAAAAGCCGCCATTCAAGGGGACATTGCCCGCAAGGAGGAGATATTAGCCCAACTGACCCAACTCGAAGCGACGGGGATTTTAGATCGAGATACGGCCAATTGGCGACGGTATCAGTTACGGAACGAAATCGCCCAACACCAAGCCCAATTAGCCCAACTGCCTCCGGAAAACCTACAAAATATTGCCCAAGCTGTATCCTTGCCCCAGTTTTGGCTTGATTTATCCGAGGCCGAACGTCGTTTTTATTTCCGGGAATTCTTGGAGCAGATTGAGGTAGTGCGGGGAGAAAATGGGGCGTGGGAGGTGGAATTACTGTTTATTTTCCGTCGAATTCCCTAGTTTTGGTCTGTTGTGGCTTGTGAACTTCAATGAGGCTCAGAAATGAGAAAATGAGAGGATTCACCTCGGTTACAGGGTAGGTTTGTGACAACTATGCAAATTTCTGAGTATTCCATTCCCTTCATTGGCGAAGAAAGTCAAGCCCCTTACAAACAGGCTAAGGTGGTATTGTTGCCTGTTCCCTATGAATTGACGACAACCTACCGCAAAGGCTGTGAAACCGGACCAGAGGCGATTTTAGCGGCCACGGATCAACTGGAATTTTATGATGTGGAGTTGGGCAAAGAGGTAGTCTTTGAGACGGGGGTTTTTGTCCATGATGCGATCGCCGATACCCGACAACCCCATCATCAGTTAACCCCTGATTTAATGGTGGAAGAGGTGAAAGCCAAGATTTCTCATCTATTTGCCGATGGGAAGTTTGTGATCACCTTGGGGGGAGAGCATGGCATTACGGCGGGTGTAGTAGCAGGTTATCAACAGGTTTTAAGTGAACCCTTTACAGTCGTTCAGATTGATGCTCACGGGGATATGCGCCACAGCTATCACGGGTCAATTTATAATCATGCTTGCGTCATGCGGCGAGTCTTAGAAATGGGTTTACCCACCTTACCCGTAGCCATTCGCAGTATTTGCCAAGAGGAAGCGGATTTAATTGCTGAGAAAGACATTCCGGTAATTTGGGCCCATGAGATTGTTCAGTCACCGGGGGATTGGATTGAAAAGGCGATCGCACAAATCCAAACCCCTCGCGTCTTTATCACCATAGACCTCGATGGCATGGATCCCGCTTGTATGCCCGGTGTTGGCACCCCTCAACCCGGCGGCCTCGACTGGTATCAACTCACCGCCTTTTTACGCCAAGTATTTTTGACCCATGAAGTGATTGGCTGTGATGTCATGGAATTAGCTCCCCTTACAGAATCAGTCGTTTCTGAGTTCACAGCCGCCAAATTAGTGCATAAGTTAATCGGTTACTATAGCGATTCTAAATAGGGTTCGTAGTTGCGCTTGGGCGCCCAATCGGGAGTCGGGAATCGGGAGTCGGGGAATTAAGAATTATTCCCTATTCCCTATTACCTATTCCCTAGCCCCACGAGTAGAGTTATATGCCTAACGGCACGCTTCGCGTACAGCAAGCCCTAGTCAATCTTGCCCTTGTAATTCCAACAATTGGGGAACCGTAACAAACTCATAACCTTGTTGACGCAAACCCTCAATAATTTTAGGCAAAGCCGCCACCGTTGTCCGATGATCTCCTCCCCCATCATGTAACAACACAATTCCCCCCGGAGTAGCATCCTTAAGAACCGTTTCTGCTATCACTTCCGCCGGAGGTTGAGGGTTACTATCGGGGGCAATTTGTGACCACATGACAATCCCATAGCCCTGTTTTTTGGCATAATCCGCCACACCATTATTTAACACTCCCCCCGGAGGACGAAAAAGCATCGTTTTCATCCCCGTAATGTCATAAATCATTTTCGCGGTGTCGTCTACTTCTTGGGCGGCTTCAGTGGGACTCATGCGATGATAGCGATGATTGACAGTATGATTGCCAATAGCATGACCTGCGGCGACCACTTTTCTCGCCGTTTCTGGGTACATTTGCAACGCTTGTCCTATCCAGAAAAAGGTCGCTTTAATGTTATTTTGTTCTAGGATATTCAGAACTTCCTCAGTCTGAGTTCCCCAAGGGCCATCATCAAACGTTAGAGCAATTACCTTGTCAGATTTTGCCCAATTATTCCCGTAAATGACCTGACCTTGGAAACGGCTAGGTATGCTAATAATAAACCAAGAATCTGCATCACTCCACTGATTAAAAACAGAAGTTAACCCATCTCCAGCAGTCGGAATATTAGCCGACTTAAAAGGTCGAGAAATGGTAGAGTTTAGGCGAGGTAGAACAGTAAATCCCAAGGCTAAGATACCCAATCCTAAACCCAGACCTAAGAGATTCTTTCCCGACAGAATAGAGGTTTTTTTGCGTTTAATCCGATAGGGGTCTGACCATCTGCTGCGTCGTGTCCCGTAGGTTTTCATAAACTTTCGCTTGTGCCTCCAAGATAGTGCGGAAAATAAGGGGGATAGCTCACTCACTCGTTCTGCTCAAATCCCCTGCCCGAGTTGGATTAAAGAAACCCGGTTTCTAGAAGCAGGGCGATTTAAGGGGATTTGACATCATGACTCAAGAGTTAGCCATCAGGAAATTGCCAACAGGCGATATATTCTAACTTCTGGCTCTGACAAGCTGGGCAGGACACATTTCGATGAGAATCAACCCATTCTTCTCCGCAGTCGCGACAATGACAGAAAATATTATGGCGGTTGGCGATCGCGATTTTTTGCCGCCATTCTGCAAAGATGGCTTGATCGGAGTTGGAAAATTCGCTCATGATAGAAGACTCCCTGAGTTGGAGAAAGTTGCTGGGTGGGTTAAGGGGTTGTTTGGTTATAACAGGGGATGGAGGGAGTTGTAGCGATGCGTCATTTTTCGTCACAATTAGAGAAAAAGCACGTAGATTAATTTTATGACAGAAGAACCTGTGAGCAATGTTCCTGAAACGGTGGAAGAAGATGGCGAGGGGAAAATCAAGCCTCGTCAGGGGCGTTTAGAGGCTTTTGGGATGCGTGTGGGGGAGTTTTTAGGCAATACAACTCAGGTGGCTCAACGAACGTTACGCTGGTTTACGGTGAGTGAGGAACGGGTGGCGGAAATTTTGGCGGCTGTGCGGGAGGAGTTACCTACGACGGAGGCGCTGTTAATTGGTAAACCTCAAGCGGGGAAAAGTTCCATTGTGCGGGGGTTAACGGGGGTTTCGGCGGAAATTGTCGGGCAGGGGTTTCGTCCCCATACCCAAAATACTCAACGTTATGCCTATCCGTCGGAGGAGCTTCCGTTATTGATTTTTACCGATACGGTGGGTTTAGGGGATATTAATCAGAATACGGAGGGGTTGATTGATGAGTTGCTGGGGGATTTGGCGCAGGAGACGAAACGGGCGCGGGTGCTAATTTTGACGGTGAAAATTAATGATTTTGCGACGGATACGTTACGACAGATTGGGGAAAGGTTACGGAAACAGTATCCGATGGTGCCTTGTGTGTTGGCGGTGACTTGTCTCCATGAGGTGTATCCGGGGGCGCTGGTGGAGCATCCGCCCTATCCGCCGGATTTGCCGGAGGTGGAGCGGGTTTTGACGGCGATTCAAGGGGATTTTGCGGGGTTATGCGATCGCACTGTCTTACTGGATTTTACCCTAGAAGAAGATGGCTTTACCCCGGTGTTCTACGGTTTGGAGGCCTTGCGGGATACCTTGGCGGATCTGTTGCCAGAAGCGGAAGCTAAGGCGATCTATCAGTTGTTGGATGAGGGGGCGGGGGAACAGTTGGGGACTCTTTACCGGGATGTGGGGCGGCGCTATATCTTGGCGTTTTCGGTGATGGCGGCGACGGTGGCGGCTGTCCCGTTACCCTTTGCGACGATGCCTGTTTTAACGACGTTGCAGGTGTCTTTAGTGGGGGTTTTAGGGCAATTATACGGTCAAACGCTCACGCCTTCTCAAGCGGGGGGTGTGGTCAGTGCGATCGCCGGAGGATTTTTAGCCCAAGCCATTGGCCGTGAGTTAATTAAGTTTATCCCCGGTCTAGGCAGTGTGGTTGCGGCCTCCTGGGCCGCTGCCTATACTTGGGCGTTAGGGGAGGGCGCTTGTGTTTATTTTGGCGATTTGATGGGGGGGAAAAAACCGGATCCCCAAAAGATTCAAGGGGTGATGCGGGAGGCGTTTGATGCCGCAAAGCAACGGTTTAATTGAAATCCCCAAAAGAAGGATTCCTGTTTGTCCTGTGGAATGTCGCAGGTTTGGATCTCCATGTAACAACAAAAAACGTGGCGACATTAAAAAAAAACACCCCCTTTTCTTATACAGGAGTGGTTTAGATGAAAAAGTGGCCTGACTATGATTAAGTTTTTAAGATTGACCGGGGGTGTAGGTTCTCATTTCTCCTGAGTCTAAACGGTTCATATAATCTTTTAAATCCCGCCACACTTTGCCCGAGAGGAAATAAGCACCAATGAGGTTAGGGAAGGCCATGGCTAATAACATCCCATCACTAAAATCAATCACTGGACCGGGGGCGGCAATTGACCCTAAGAAGGTGGCAAAGAGGAAGAGAACTTTATAAACAATCATGACTCGTCCTCCGGTGAGATAGTCCCAACAGCGCTCGCCATAGTAGCCCCAAGAAATCATAGTCGAGAAGGCAAAGAGGAAAACGGCGATCGCTAAAATGGCCGGAAACCAAGGAATCGCACTACCAAAGGCGGCTGAGGTCAATTCGGCACCGGCTCCCTGTTGACGCAAGTCTTCAAAAGCCGGATCATTATAAGCCCCGGTAATGACAATGACGAGGGCGGTCATATTACAAACCAAAACGGTATCAATAAAGGGTTCTAATAAGGCGACAATGCCCTCCCGCACCGGTTCCTCGGTTTTGGCGGCGGAGTGGGCGATCGCCGCGGAGCCAATCCCGGCCTCGTTGGAAAAGGCGGAACGTCTTAATCCTTGGGCAATGACCCCCACAATGCCCCCTTGTACTGCTTGGGGATTAAAGGCTTCTGTAACAATAGTGGCGATCGCACCGGGAATTGCTGTAATATTCACCAGCAGGATAAACAACGCCGCCACCACATATAAACCACACATGGCCGGCACCACAGCCCCAGCCACCTGACCAATGCGTTCCACCCCCCCAATAATCACCAACCCCACTAAACCCGCGAGAATCAAACCATAGAGCCAAGGGGGGAGAAAGGGTAAAATGCGAGAAACCGCCCCATAGGACTGGTTGGCCTGAAACATATTTGCCCCCCCAAAAGCCCCAAAGATACAAAACACAGAAAAAACAATGGCCAATACTCTCCCCAAAGTCCCTTGACCCATTTCCGCTAAACCTCGGGACAGATAACGCATCGGACCACCGGAAATTGTGCCATCGGGATTCACCACCCGGTACTTTTGCCCGAGGGTACATTCAACAAATTTACTGGTCATACCGAAGAGTCCCCCCACCGTCATCCAGACTACTGCACCGGGGCCTCCCACACTGACGGCGATCGCAACCCCCGCAATATTCCCCAATCCCACCGTCGCCGACAAGGCCGTTGCCAACGCCTGAAAATGGGACACTTCCCCCTCATCTTCGGGATCATCATACTTCCCTCGCACCACATCCACCGCGTGCTTAAAAGCCCGAATATTGATAAACTTCATGCGGATCGTGAAAAACACCGCCCCCGTAATCAGCCACAGCACAATAAACGGAAATCCTGTCCCCGCATCAAACAACAAAACCCCAAAAACTACATTATTGACCAACCAAGTGAAACCCTCACTCAGGCTGTCCAAAAGCCCCGGCGTTGCGGTACCATCTTGAGCTAAGGCCGAAACCTGAGTTCCCACCAGCACCAAGACAAAATAAATCCATAGTTTACGTCTCATTCGGCAATTGATACGTCATGTATTGATAACAACGCTCCCAAAATAACCACCTTTTTGACCAGAAAGTGTTAATCATAAACATTTTTTTTACAAAATCTATGATATACAATTAAATTATTATTTAAGCAAATAGGCAAAAGTAAAACAAAAATCATTACTTATGAGTTTATTTACCACCGATCGCGTCCTCGTTCCCATTGACTTTTCAGACGAGTCCTTTCAAACCCAAGCAGAAACCTTAGACTTTGTACAAGATCCCACCCAGCTCCATATTATTCATGTTCTCCCCCATCTCAACCCCGCAGAACCCGGCATGGCTTGGGGAACAATTGATGATCAAACTCGCAAAGAAAATGTTTTAAAACATCTTCATAGTCGTTTACCCAATGCAGAACAAGAGGGGGTAACTTTTCATGTTGCTGTAGGAGATCCCAGTTCAGAAATTATTGACTATGCCAAAGCTCAAAACATCACCTTAATTGTCATTTCTTCTCATGGCTTTAGTGGCTTAAAACGCTTTTTATTAGGGTCAGTCGCTGAACGAATTGTCCGCCATGCCCCTTGTCCTGTTTTAGTCAGAAGGCATTAATCAAAATCCACTCCCACAACAGGAAGAAAACGGGAATTGACCGTGATGAAGTTTAAACGGCTACAAATCACCGAAAGTTTACCAGTTGGCTAATTGATGTTGAATAGTTGTTAGGGGAACTTGATAGAAATAATCCTGTTTAAAGTGGGCTTCCTCAATGGCTTCTAAGAACAAATTTAACGCTATTCTCTCAGGAGTAAGGGGCGGCCAATAGTCATCAATAGCTATCATGTCCCCCTCACGCACCACAGAAAAACCAATCTCTTCTAAAGCCGTTAAACCTAATCCAACAATTTGTAAATTTAAGGCTAATTTTTCGCCGATTTGTGATAACTGAACTTGTTTCCTGGTGCGGAAGAGATACTTAGCCATGCCTTGTAGTTGCTGCCAAATTTGGTGAGAGTTGAGGGGAGGAGGAGACGGATAAGCTAAAGCTAGTTTGCAAGACGCTGACAGAGCGTCACGATGGGATAATAAAAGCTCATCCCAACTTGATGGACAAGTGATTAATACCGTGCAATTTTCCGAGGGATTTAGGTTAAACGCTTCCCCTCGATAATCGACAATCCATTCCCCCTCCATTGCCTCTGGGTAAACAGACACTTCTCGAACATCAATCAAACGCACTTGATAGCCTTTTTCTGTGAATTTTTCACTAGGATTAAAGTCCAATTCCACTAAAGCATCATAGCGTTTTTGTTCTGAAAGTTCTGTACTATAGTGTCCCCACCAAATGCCAGAAAATCCTCTCATATCTGATGAGTCACAAATCTGGAAAGTGGTTTTAATATACTTCACATTTTTATCTATATTCTGGTTAAATAACCGACGAAACCAGCAATTTTTAATCAACAATCTAGGCACAGGATTCCCCATGCCACAGGGTTCTAATACAGCCAATTCTCGAAATAATTTTTTCCCTAAATCGGCAACTGTTACCACTAAATCCGCTTGAATTTTAGGTTTTAATAGATTGATTTCGGGAAACTTGTGCCGCATTTCTTGTTCAAGAGATTCTTTAAAGAGAGCTAAATTTTCTACCTGAATACTTAATCCGGCCGCGTAGGGATGACCTCCAAAGCGGTGCATTAAATGCTGTTGACTGGCGAGTAATTCATAGAGATCAATTCCTTGAATAGAACGGGCTGAACCTTTGGCAAAACCAGATTCTTGCTTCTGTTCTTCTGTACTTAAAAGAATGGTGGGGCGATGGTATTCTTGGGCAATTTGTCCGGCGACTAATCCTAACACACCCACAGACCATTGAGGATCATCTAGGATAATAATAGGGGTAGTTGATAGGTCAATTTGAGCCAGGCGTTTTTTAACCGCTTCAACTACACTATTTTGTAGTTCTTTGCGTCGAGTATTGGCAAGTTCTGCTTCTTGAGCTAATTTTTGACAGTGTTCTGGGTCTGAATGGGTTAACAGTTCAACAACATATTCTGCGTTACCATAAATGCGACTAACGGCGTTAATACGAGGGCCTAAACCAAAGGAAATATCTGTCACGCGATCGCCATTTCCTTGACAAAGTTCCAGTAACTTCGCCACACCGGGGCGTGTCGGGGTTTTAACTTGGGTTTTTAACTGTTTAATCCCCCGTTTAGCTAAGTAACGACAATCCCCTTTAAGGGCGACTAAATCGGCAATTAAACCAATGGCGACTAAATCTAAAAGTTCCTCTAAGGGTTTTTGGGGAATCTCTGGAAAAGCCTCATATAAAGCTTCGATTAATTTATAGGCAACAGCCACCCCCGATAAATGATAAAGGGGGTGTTCTTCGTGGAAGTAACGAGGATTAATAATGGCCGCCACAGGAGGACGTTCTGGGGGTAAAGTATGATGATCTGTAACAATAATATCAATGCCCCAAGCTTGAGCTTGTATAATTTCCGTCAGGTTCGTGCTTCCGGTGTCACAGGTGACGATTAATTGTGTGCCTCCTTGGGCTAATTTTTCGATGCCCGGGAGATTCAAACCATGAGATTCTGTTAAGCGATTAGGGATATAATAATTTAGCTGCAAGTATTGAGCTAAAAACTGTCCTAATCCTTCCCAGAGGACACTGGTTGAGGTGACACCATCTGCATCAAAGTCTCCCCAAATGGTGACTTTTTCCCCTCGTCCTCTTGCTTGTTGTAAGCGTTCAATTGCCCATTGCATCTCCTGACCAAATTCAAAGGGACTGGCGGGGGTATAATACCGATCTGGGTCTAAAAAAGGAGGCAAATCTTGGGGGTTTTGTATTCCCCGTTGCCAGAGTAATTGAGCGGCGAATTTTCCCTTAGAGTTAGGACAATATTGTTGAACAATCTCTAGAAATTCGGGAGGGATTTCAACGGTGGGAGCAATTTGCCATTGTTGTTCCATAGTTGTAGTGAATCATTAAGGATTAATCGAGTCAACCTCACTCAATTTTATCAGTCAATTTTAAGGGAGTCGGAACGAAGTTCTCCAGTCGGGATGAAAATCTTTCCGTTCCTACCCACAACTTGAATAAAATTGCTATAGCAATCCTATTTGAGTTATAACCTTTTTGGCAATTGAACCCATATCGTCCTAGCACAACTGATTTCGGATCGCTATAGTATTAAAATATTAACCCTCAGATTCACTGTAATGTTGTTAAATGACGAACTGTTGTTAGATTATCGGCGCTGTGAACGTCGCTCTTACTTAAATGTCTATGGTGACATATCCCAACGTGAACCTGAACGGGATTTTGTCCTGAAGCTGCGGAAAGAAAACCGCTTGCAGGTGATGGAGTTTTTAGCAGGTCGGGAACACTGCACCCCTGATTTTCCAAGCTCGGATTGGCAGCTAGGAGCGAAGCAGACGGCTGAATGGATGGCTGAGGGTGTGAATTTAATTGAGCGGGGGGTTTTGTTGCTCCATGAGCCGATTTCTGGGGTGTTGGCGGAGTTGAATCCGGAAGGGGAGAGGGATTGGGATGAGGAGACGCTGGGGGAGTCGGTTTTTTTCGTTGGTCGTCCGACGCTGTTGGTGAAACAACCGGGACAGTCTCGCTGGGGAGATTGGTCCTATACGCCTGTGAATATTCGCTTAGGGAAGCGCGCAAAACCGGAATATAAGATTATCTCGGCTTTTCATGCCTATTTATTGGAACGTTTGCAGGGGGAAAAACCCTTAGAAACGCAGTTAATCTTAAGAGATTTGGATTACTGCGGGGTGGATTTAACGGTGTGGTTTCCCCGTTTAGCGGAAACCTTGGCCGGGTGTTGGCAGATGTTAGAGGAAAAACGGGAACCGGAGGTGTTTATTTCTCGGCAACGCTGCGGTTTGTGTCACTGGCATTCCTACTGTCATGCGATCGCACAAACTCAACAACATCTCTCCCTTGTCCCCGGTGTCACCCCCAGTCGCTACGAAGAATTGCAGCAGTTGGGGGTTAATAGCTTAGAAAAACTGGCTCATTTTACCCTGCCAGAAGTCACCGAACACATTGATTTCACCGTTGGGGAACAGTTGCAACTCCAAGCTCTGGCCTTGTGGGAAAAGCGAGCTATTTTGCTACCTCAAGCACCCTACCACTTTAAACAACAATTGCCCCAAAATACGATTGAACTGTATTTTGATATAGAAGCGGAACCGGAGCGCAATGTGGATTATTTACTGGGAGTTCTCTATGTTAACCACACCACTCAAACCCAAAAATTTTATACTTTTTTGGCGGAACAACCGGAGGATGAACCGTTTATCTGGCATCAATGTTTAGCTTTGTTTGAACGTTATCCCCAGGCCCCGATTTTCCACTTTGCCGACTATGAGGTAGACACCGTAAAACGCTTGAGTCGCTCCTATGGTATCCCCTCCCAACCCTGGCGTCAGTTTCTCCAGCGCTTTGTAGATATTCACCACTGGGTTACAGCGTCAGTAGTGGCCCCAGTGGAAAGTTATTCTCTTAAATCTTTGGCCAAGTGGTTGGGGTTTGAATGGCGAGATCCCGATATGAGTGGGGATCAAACGGTGTGCTGGTATGATCAATGGTTACAAAAAGGCGATCGCCATTATCTGGATGCCATTGTGCGCTACAACGAAGATGATTGTCGCGCTACTTATCATCTCAAAATGTGGTTACAGGAGTTTTTAAACAGTCAAGGGTCCTAGGGTGCGTCAGAGCGAATCCTCTGGATTACACAGAAATTAATCAAATCCTGACGCACCATTTTTAAGCATTGGAAAACAAGAGCCAACTATTGACCCATTTGAGCTTCCATCATTTGTTGAACCCGTTCTTGCAGGCCTTCATCTTGCTGAATCGTGTTATAAATTTCAGAGAAACGATCCGGAGCTAAACCTTCACTTTGTAGCGCGTTTTCCATTTGAGTTTGGGTACGCTGACGCAACGGTTCAATTTGAGCTACGATTGTATCTAACTTTTCTTTTTCTTGGTTCGTTAGCGCCGGAGTCGGTTCAGCTTGATTGCGAAAAGCTTCTAAAATAGCATTAAAACGCTCTGGAGTGAATCCTTGTTGTTCTACAATGGCTACGGCCGACTGACGAAAAGCGAGTTCAATTTCCCCTAGCTTTTGCCAAGCATTAACAAATTGTGCAAGTTCCCGCTCACTAATAGAGGTAGGACTCCCTTGAGCAATATAATGATTGACAGTTGTTTGCTCGGACGCTGCCACTGCCATCGGGGTAAGAATAGAGATTTGAAGACCCAGTATGACCGCCACTAGCGCGCTTCCGGTGCAAAATCTGTGTTTTAACATTAGATAGGATTTTGTAACTACTTCCTTTCAGCTTATCGCGCTGATTCCCAATCGGCAACCTAGAAAAAATAACCGGATTTGATGGTGGTGCGTTGTTCCTTGGGATTGTATTCTAGGAGATATTCCCGAGCGATCGCATTTTGGTCCCGCAGTTGTTCCACTTCAGCCGCTCCAATTTCCGTATCCGTGGACAATAAAATCACTTGATTGGACGCGGCCGGAAAATAGCGTTCCACCAAGTTATTCCGGTGGGAAGAGTCCAGACGACCTAGGGGGGTATCAATGGCAATGGGTAAGTTCTGACCAGAGACTCGCGCTAAACTCCATAAAAATGCGATCGCCAGCAACTGTTTCTCCCCCGCAGAAAGGCGATGTTTCGGCACAGCTTGACCCCGAGGATCATACAAAGAAATACGGAACGAGTCCACCTCAATCGCCACCCGATGGACCAAATCCGATTTATGGAGTAAATAACGAAAACATTCTGTCACCTCCATCTCTAACTTATTGAGTTTTTTCAGCGTTAACCGTTCCCGAAACAACGTCAACGTATTTTGAACTTTAGTCGCCGAATCAATAAAATCCTGATTCACTTTTCGATCTAACGTTAATCGACTATAATCTTCTAACTCCTTTTTAAGTGTCTTAATCGTTTGACCTAACCCCTCAACTTGCTTTTTCTTATGCTCAATTTCCGTGACCATTTGAGATAAATTTTTTTGAGCCTCTTGTAACTCGATTTGCAACAGTTTATAAGCCTCTGGAGAAGCCGCCCTTTGCTTTTTCTGCTCTAAAGCAGTTAACTCTTCCAGTTGCTCATCTAACTCCCCTAATTGTTGCCTTGCCTGTTCCTTTTGACCCGGTAGTTTATGAGTTAAAACCCCATCCAGAGCCGCCAAGGTTTTAGCATCCACTTCTAACCAAGATTTAAACTCTGGATCAAGATCCTGCTTAATGAGTTCCTGTTCTTCTTGTAAAAAAGCTTGAATTTTTTTAAACTTTGCCGAAGGTAAAGCAATATCCTTTAAATAAGCCACTAACTTCTCATCCCGCTTTAATAACACATCCTGCGCAATTAACGCATCCTTAACCCTTAACTCCTTTCTTCCCTGTTTATGAGCCGCTTCTAATAAAGGACTAATTAATACCAGAGGTAAAAAATCCCCCGCCAGTTGGACTAAATTCTGTCGCTTTGCCTCAATTTGTTGGTTGATGTGCTTTTCCTCAACCGCCAATTCCATTTGTTCCGCCGCAATTTTCCCCCCCTCCGTCATAAACCGATCCGACGCTTGTTGTTCCAGATATTCCGCCTTAATTTTCTCCCGTTCTAATCCCTTAACCTCTTGTTCTAGTTCCTCTTGTTCCTCACGAAGTTGATCAATTTTTTGTTCTAACGCCTCAATAGTTTCTAACTCTTTTTTGCTCGCACTATTTTTGCGTTTACGATTAATCAATGTCTCTAAATCCGTCGCTAATCGTTCCGCCAATTCTAACCCCAGTAACGATTCAATCGCCTCTACCACTTGGGAGGGAGGACTTTCCTGTTCTGCTAGTTCTTTAACCTGTTCCCCATCAAATAAGAATAAATTAGAAATTCCCAAGGGTAAAATCTGCTCCACTCGTTCATCCCATGTTTTCGTCATGGTTTCCCCCAAAGATTTATCCCCCACCCATTTATCCGTGATGATTTCTAGCTCATCTTTGCCATTTTTTGGGGAACGAGTCCAACGGCGACGAATGCGAAAGGTTACTTTATCATTGTCGTGAATATGTTCAAAAGCCAGTTCAATAACGGTTTCTTCTAAGTCTTTAACCTGCCGACTAACACATTGTTCTAAAAAATCACTATAGTTTAAATTGCCTCGGGTAGAACATTGAGCGCGTTGTCCATAAAAAGCCAGACGAATGGCATCCATGAGGGTGGTTTTTCCTCCCCCATTCATTCCTCCTAAAAGAATAATTGGCTTTAATTCTTCATCATAGATGGGAGATAAATCAATCACCTGACGACCCACATAAGGTCCAAAATTTTGTAAAACTAATTCTTTAAATAACATCTTTCTTTAACTGACGCTTCACCCAATTTTTTCCATCCTTGCCCACACCTTCACCACTTTACCTCAAAATGCTCTACGCACAAAATAGCAATTTTTACAAGTATTCTTTAGAATTTTTTAAAGATTTGAAAATGCGCTTTGTCCCTAAAATTAGGGTGGATTTTCTCGCTTTACAAAAAAACGTTTTCAAGTTTTTACTGGTTTTCATAAAAGGAGTCACAATGTCTCTGGTTAAGAAATGTGCAGCTGAGTGCATTGGTACATTTTGGTTGGTCTTTGGAGGCTGCGGGAGTGCCGTGCTGGCGGCGGCCTTTACGGCGGAGGCGGCCAAAATTGGAGGGAATACCCTGTTCCCCTTGGGGATTGGTTTGGTGGGGGTGTCTCTCGCTTTTGGTTTAACCGTGATGACGATGGCCTACGCGATTGGTCATATTTCCGGCTGTCATCTCAATCCGGCGGTGTCTTTTGGGTTGTGGGCGGCTAAACGCTTTAATGGGGCGGAGTTGTTGCCTTA
This sequence comes from Spirulina subsalsa FACHB-351, assembly GCF_026130165.1. GTDB lineage: Bacteria > Cyanobacteriota > Cyanobacteriia > Cyanobacteriales > Spirulinaceae > Spirulina_A > Spirulina_A subsalsa_A. Next base: position 30,096 of record NZ_JAIHOM010000056.1, read on the forward strand.
TATTGGCGCTCAAGTCGCGGGCGGGATTTTGGGGGCGGTGGTGTTGTATATAATTGCCGCAGGCCAGCCGGGTTTTAGTTTAGCTCCCAATGGTTTGGCGGTCAATGGGTTTGGGGATTTGTCCCCGGGGGGTTATGGTTTGATTGCGGGGTTTGTGGCTGAGTTTGTTCTCACTTTCATGTTTTTAATCGTGATTGTGGGATCTACAGATCGTCGTGCGCCTGCGGGTTTTGCTCCGGTGCCGATTGGTTTGGCGTTGACGTTAATCCACCTCATTGGGATTCCGGTGACGAATGTTTCCGTGAATCCTGCCCGGAGTTTGGGGCCGGCTTTGATTGTGGCGTTGTTTGGGGGAGGGACTCAGGCGATCGCACAAGTCTGGTTATTTTGGTTAGCTCCCATTCTAGGCGCGGTAGCTGCCGGGGGGTTATACCTCGCTTTGTTCACTGAACCGAAAATTGCGACTGAACCGAGTCTAGTTGATTAACCCACTCCCCCGTTACATCCAAATTGACCTCCAGCTGTTAATTGCGTTCCACAATCTAACGGGGGATTCTTCTTTCCACGAAGCAACTTGCTCTGACAGGATTGCAAAGAGCCAAAGTAGAGGTCATTTCTCCAGAAGCGTTTAACGAGTCTAGCCCGTAAGTTCCAGTATGCCCTACTGTACCTATTCCTGATTTGCAGGATATTGAGTGCAGCGATCGCTGTACAATTGACTAGCCAAAACTGTTCTAATTAGAGACAATAACCCACACCCCATAACTCTCAATACATCAGCATGACCACTCACCTAACCACTGATCTCCTCATTGTGGGAGGAGGAAGCGGAGGAACAGCCGCCGCCCTACAAGCCGCCCGTCGGGGAGTCTCCACCATCCTAGTCAGTGAGGGGCCTTGGTTAGGGGGGATGTTAACCAGTGCCGGGGTAGCCGTACCCGATGGCAACGAGTTACTCGCCTTTCAAACCGGGATTTGGGGGCATTATGTGCGCACCCTGCAAAGCCAACTCAACCTAAACACCAGTTGGGTGAGTTTATTCGCCTACCCCCCCGCCCTCGGAGCCCAGATATTCGCCCAGTGGGCGGCGCAATGTCCCCGACTGCAATGGATTCAAGGACAAACTCCCCTCGAAGTCCATCGACAAGGCCAACGCATCACCGGGGTTCGTTTTACCGACTATGAAATTACCGCTCAAATTACCCTAGACGGCACAGAATTAGGGGATTTACTCGCCCTAGGAGAGATTCCCCACCGTTGGGGGTGGGAATGGCGCGGGGAGTTTAACGAACCGAGCGCGCCCATGAGTGCTAATGAACTGACCCAACGCTATCCCGTCCAGTCTCCTACTTGGGTTGTGTTATTAGAAGATTATGGGCAACCTGCGCCCCCCATTGAGGCCGAGGGGGTAGATTTTAGTCCCTTTGTGGGGGCATGGGAAGGCTATGGCGGGGAAAAATTCCTCACCTATGGTCGCTTGCCCGAAAATTTATATATGCTCAACTGGCCACAACAGGGGAATGATTACGGGGAGCAGTTGGGGCGCTTAATTGAATCGGAAACAGCCCGACGACAATATGAGCAGGAAGCCCAACACCATAGTCGAGCCTTTGCCCGTTGGGTGCAACAGGAGTTAAATCCCCATCTGGGTTGGGCAAAAAACGCCTTTCCTGCCCCTTCTAACGGGGGGTTGGCTCTACACCCCTATTTCCGGGAAAGTCGCCGTCTACAGGGGGAAATCACGGTAATCGAGCAAGATATTTTACCCCAACCCTCCGGCACGGTGGCCGCCTTACCGATAGAAGGGGAACAGGTGAGTGCGATCGCCTTTGGTAACTACGCCAACGATCATCACTACCCCGGCCATGACTTCCCCCTACAACCCAAATCCCTACGCTGGGGTGGCCGTTGGACAGGGACCCCCTTCACCCTACCCTACGGTTGTCTGATTCCCGCCCAAACCGACGGCTTTTTAGTCTGTGAAAAAAATATCTCCGTCTCCCACATCGCCAACGGCTCCACCCGTTTACAGCCCACCGTCCTCAACCTCGGACAAGCCGCAGGCATGGCCGCCGCCCTCTGTATCGAGTTAAACTGTCAACCTCGGGACTTACCCCTACGCACCCTCCAAGAAGCCCTCCTAACCGATCCTACCGCCCCAGCCGCCCTCATTCCCCTGTTTAACCTCCCCCCCCATCATCCCGACTGGTTACAGTGGCAACGGTACTATTTAGACCACCCGGAACAGTATCCCCTCAATGGCAACTGTCCCTGTTCTCCCTGTCCTTCCCCCAGCGTCGGGCAATCTTATCTAGGGGATTTCCTTCGGCAGGGAGACAATGATTATCGTTTTACCCCCCTCCAGCGTCAGGAAACTTGGCAAGTGATCACCATTGATCCCTTAATACAAGAAGAACTGTTAAATTGTCCCGATCATTCTCGTTTAACCCTGACCGGACAATATAATGCCAGTGGGGGCTGGTTATTGGTGAATCAAATACAGTCCCGTTGAGTTAATCAATTGAGATCATGACCTATTTAACCAACGAAGAACCGCAAACCAGCCATTATCTGTGCATTGGCTGTCCCATGGGCTGTCGTTTGGAAGTCGAAGAGGCAGAAGGCACGATTGTTGAAATCCGAGGCTTTTCCTGTAAACGGGGGGAACAATATGCCGCACAAGAACACAGAGAACCCCGTCGCATGGTGACGACAACGGTACAGGTGGATAATGGTATTTGGGCGCGTTTACCCGTGAAAACCCGGGAACCCATCCCCAAGGATCGAGTCGTGGAACTGTGTCAAACCTTGCGTCAAGTCAGGGTTCAGGCCCCTGTGACTTTGGGAGACGTGATATTACCCAATGCTTTAGGGTTAGGGGTGGATGTGGTGGCTTCTCGGAGCATCTGAACAGTAAACATTGACACTCCTCGGCCTAAAGGCACGAGGATTCTTGGTTCACAGACTCGCCATAACCTAGCAGGATTGCTCCAACCAGGCTAGAGGGCAAATCTCCCCAAGCTTTAGATCCGGTATGCCCTACCGTA
>NZ_JAIHOM010000230.1 GCF_026130165.1 Spirulina subsalsa FACHB-351
TTAACTGCACTAAGCCACTTTCGGAGACGAGGGAACTATTCATCAGGGCAATACCTACACCCCCCGCACCCCCCACACCCCCTGGCAGTCCGGCCGTCCCTCCTTGTTCATTTTTCCCCCCCGTCACCCCATCTGGTTGATTCAAGCCTTGTCCTCCTTCACCCCCTACCCCCATCAGGGAAATATTGCCTTGGATGGTGATTAAATGACTTTGATTGAGGGTGATTCCTGTGCCACCTGTGCCACCCGGAGATGTGCTAGGGAGTCCCGTTCCTTTGAGGGTAATGTCACCGCTTCCTGTGCGAATTGTTGCGTTTTGAATCAGCAATTCTCCCCCCCCTAAATTATCCCCATTGGCATCTAAAAACACGGCTCCGTTTTGGGTTTTAATGTCGGCATTGACTACAATTCCCTGATGGGCAACGGCTTGTAAGCCCACGCTGGAATTGATTAAGTTAATCGGTGCATTAAACGTAATAGTATTGGTGGCTTCTAAAATAATGTTAGAGGTGGCTTGATTGAGAAGAGAAGCTTGTAAACGGGAGAGTTGAGGTAAGTCAGTAAAGCTTAAAACGGTGTTGGTTGTATTGCCTTGGCTGGTGACAATTTCTAAGTCTACAGGGTCGAGTAGTAATGTGCCGGGTTGTCCGTGGCGGGCAGTTGTATTTACTTTTCCTTGAAAATCTAGGATTTGTTGACCGGAAACTTCAACCCATCCCCCATCCCCTTGTTGTTGCCCCCCTTGACTTTCAATTCTGCCGTGAAATTGGGTGGTTTTATCAGCCCATATAATCACATTTCCCCCATTGCCTTGTTCAATGGCGTTAGCTTGAATGAGGGTTTCAGGATTAATAATTGTATGTTGTGCGGTGAATAGATTTCCTTGACCTCGAATATCTCCCCCGATGTAAATGTTGCCGCCTCCTGTTTTCGCTGATGCGTTAATTTGGGCATCAATTAAGGCAATATTTTGTCCTAAAATTGTAATACTTTGTTGCGTGAAGGATAAATCGTGGGAAACATCTATTTTGCCGGAAATGATGGCTGTTCCGGGAGTCAAAGCAATGGCTATATCACTATCATTGACTCGTACATTTCCAGAGGAATCGACTTGGGTTCTGGTTTGGGCTTGTTGTTCTGGATTCCCGGTTAAATAACGAGGAATGTCTACGGCTTGAAAGGGAATGATGGGATAATGATCATCTTGAAAAACGGTGGCGGGAAAGACTAGGCTTAAGAGGGAACCTTCTTGAGAAATTTCAATTTCGTTGCGTTCGGGAATGGCGGTGATGGTGATATTGCCATTGGGAGCGCGTAAGGTTCCGGTGCTAATAACACGACTTCCAATTAGGTGTAAACTGTGACCAGAATTGACGCTTAAATCGGCACTATTGAGGATTGTTCCTGATGATTGGGCGGGGAAAATTAAGCCGATGGGGTTTCCGGTGAGGTCGGGATAATGATTGACTTCAAAGGCGTTAAATAAGCCGTTGGGAAAGGCAATATGAGGGGCAGTAGTGACAAGAAAACTGGCGGGAATATTGAGGCTGGCTTCTGGGGTAAAAAGCCAGCCTGCGGGGTTCATTAGATAGAGGTTGGTTGTACCTCCGGTGAGTTGAATTAAGCCTTGAATGAGGGATAAGTTACCTCCAGTTACTCGACCTAAGATATTTTTAATGTGGGGTTGAGAGAGAAAATGGGCGATGTGATCTGGAGGGAGGTTAAAGTCTTGAAAACTATGGAATAGATTGGATTCTACGGCTGTTCCTCCTTGGATGAGGTAAGTATTATTCTGGGATTCGATGATTGTTCCTGTGCCATCTGCTGAGGGGGTAATTGATTGAGCATAAAGGGGTGGATTTGGCAAGAGAAAATAATGAATTATATTGGAGGTGAGTAGGAAGGAAAATAAACTATTTTTTTGAGTTAATAATAATTTGAATAGGTTCATTAGTTAATACACCCACTATTAATATGATCTGTTTTCTCGTTGAACTTTTTATAGGTCAAGGGGTGAGAGTCGTCAAGTGGCAAATGTTCTAACTTTTAAGTGGGGGGTGTTGGGGGTTGGGTGGAATGAGGTGTAACCCAATCTTGGGGGGTGTCGGTTGGGTGAGTTAATTTTCCTCCGCTAGAAAGTGGGTTTCTATCTTTCTGTGGGGGGTGTTGGGTTGCGCTGCCGCTTCACCTAACCTACGGGGTGTTGGGGGTTGGGTGGAATGAGGTGTAACCCCACATTGAGAGGGTGTCGGTTGGGTGAGTTATCTCTCTTCTATAACTGTGGGAGAGGTGAAATAAAGGGGAAAGCCTGAAACCCTGATAAAGTATATGGTTAAGCCAAGAGATGCCGCAATGTTTAAACCTCACAATAAAGTCAAATTGTATTAGGATTTTATTCGCCAGATGTGCGGCGTTATACAGAATTTGCGGTAGGCTAAATGAGGATGAGTCAAGAAATTAACCCACATTCCTTAGAGTATTATTTATCCTTAGCCCAGAGTTCACGTCTCATTAGGACTAGCTATACACATTATACTATGATTCATGAATTTTACCCAAGAAAAAACTAATTTGGCTAAAGGTGTTGCGATTGTCTTAATGCAGAAGTGTTGAATCGGTACTTATGAACTAGGTAAAAATGGACATAGTAACCCTGTCAAGAGGTAAATTTAACCAGGTGGGACTAGCTCTTTAAACCAGTGTACATAGCTAATTTTTTGGCACATAA
>NZ_JAIHOM010000278.1 GCF_026130165.1 Spirulina subsalsa FACHB-351
AAAGTGGTGTTTGAGGGCTTCTACGCCGTAGATGAGATAATCACGAGCGGGATCACTTTCAGCCATGGGCGCTCCGTCTGGTTCGGGGTAGATGAGGGGACTTTGGAGGGAGGAAGGATTCATAAGCGAGTTCAACAACAGTACATTTATTTTAATGTAGCTGAGAGAAAGTGAATGGACTAGGTTGACCAATCATCGGGGTTAATTCCCCGTTCTCGCAGGAGATTACGGAGTTGTTCTAATTCCTGTTCGGCTTGTTCGGCGCGTAACTGCTCCTGTTTGGCTCGTTGTCGTTCCTGTTCAGCCCGAATTCGTTCTTGTTCAGCGCGTAACTGCTCCTGTTCGGCTCGCATTCGTTCCTGTTCAGCCCGCATTCGTTCTTGTATCCGTCCCTGTTCCGACTCCTCTGGACTCCGCAAATACTCCCCAGATACTGAGTCAAAAAACCGCAAACGACAATCGGATAATACCCGCAACTCTAAACCCAACACCTGTGAGGGAATGCTTAAGATGTCCCC
>NZ_JAIHOM010000057.1 GCF_026130165.1 Spirulina subsalsa FACHB-351
GATAAGGTTTAGGTTTGACCTTGTATTCGAGAACAAACATTGTTTGACACTGGCTTGCTTGGTATCATTGTAGCACTCCTAATGCCGCCCTGGAAGGGCGGGGCTTGAAACCCATTATTTTTGGTCAACTAGCAAGTGTTGCGCCCCTACTCTCTATTTCCGCAGAAAATGACTGAAACCACTACTTGGACTCGCCATCATGTCCTCTCCCTCGCTGACTTTAGCCCGAGGGAATATGATACCGTTCTACAAACCGCCGCTAGTTTCCGAGAAGTTCTCTCCCGTCGCACCAAAAAAGTCCCCGCCCTACAAGGTCAAGTGGTGGCTAACCTGTTTTTTGAACCTTCTACCCGCACCCGCAGCAGCTTTGAACTGGCCGCTAAACGTCTATCATCGGATACCCTGAACTTTGCCCCCGGGACTTCCTCCTTAACGAAGGGAGAGACGATTTTAGACACGGCTAAGACCTATTGGGCAATGGGGGCTAACATTATGGTCATTCGCCATCGCCAGTCTGGGGTTCCCGGTGCGATCGCCCAAGCGATGGATCACCTGCAAGCGGGAGTTAAAGTCTTAAATGCTGGAGATGGCTTACATGAACACCCCTCCCAGGCCCTACTGGATTTATTTACCCTCTGTTCTTTAATTGACTTTGAAGCCCCTCGTCTTCACTGTCTCGCCGGGAAAAAAATCGCCATTGTCGGGGATATCCTCCATTCTAGAGTCGCCCGCTCTAATATCTGGAGTCTAAGCGCGGCCGGGGCTGATGTCCATCTAGCCGCCCCTCCTACCCTGCTCCCCTCTCTTTTTGCAGAGATGGGTCAAGTGACGCTCCATTGGGAACTCGCCCCCGCCCTCCAAGGTGCCGATTTTATCATGGCCCTGCGTCTACAAAAAGAGCGCATGACCCAGAATCTACTGCCCAGTTTACGGGAATATCATCAACAATTTGGCATTACACGCGATCGCCTGCAACTGTGCCATCCCGACGTGAAAATCCTCCACCCAGGCCCTGTCAATCGTGGAGTTGAACTAAGTTCCGATTTAATGGATGATCCCCGTCTCAGCTTAATTAATCAACAAGTCACCAGTGGGGTGGCTATACGCATGGCTCTACTTTATCTGTTAGCTTTTCCGACGGGAAGCCCTGTGCTATAACTCTCAATGGCTCAATACCCGCCCTAAATACTGAGATAAGGTAAAAGCATCTACTCCTAATTCTGTGCGCTCTTGAGCGGCTAAAATCCCCGCTTGAGCGTGCCACCATGCGGCACCGGCCACCCGTTGCTCTAGGGGACGTTCTAAGGTGGTGGTTTGGGCAATTAACCCCCCCATTAATCCTGTTAAAACATCCCCACTCCCCCCTCTCGCTAGGGCCGGTGTACTTTCACTAATCACCCACTGAGAACCGTGAGGGGCAGCAATACAGGTTCTCGCTCCTTTTAATAGAACAATAGTTCCACTCTGTTCCGCCCCTTGCTGGGTCGCAGTTAAGGCATTTTGGGGGGCAATATCCGGGAACAAGCGCTTAAACTCGCCGAGATGGGGGGTGAGAATGGTGGGAGAGGTGCGTTGAGAGAGCATGGCTAGGGTGTGGGAAACCGCTAAGATGTTTAACCCATCGGCATCGAGAATCAGGGGGGATTGGGCAGCTAAGACTCCTTGTACAGCGTTCTCGGCCTCCACACTTAAGCCCGGACCACAGGCGATCGCACTATAATCTTCTAAAGGGATATTGGGCAATTCTGCGATCGCACCCGTTTCCGTTTCCGGGCAATCCAAAATCAGCGCCTCCGGCAACGCACTCACCAGAATAGGCTTCAAAGAACTCGGAATCGCAATAGACAACATTCCCACCCCACTCGCCCTCGCCCCCAAACCACTCAACAGCGCCGCCCCCGCAAAGCGTTTTGACCCACAAATTAACAACAAATGCCCCTGTTTATACTTATGCGTCACCACCGGGCGCGGCAACGGTAAACTTTCAACAAACACCTCTCGCGTCATCCGTTGAATCAGCACAGGATGAGGTAAAACCGCCTCAATATCCCCCAGAGGAATACCAAACTCCACTAACTCCACCTCTCCCAAATGACCCAACGCCGAATCCTGAAAACAAGCCGCCTTCCACAACCCCAAACAAAGCGTCTGACTCGCCCGAATTGCAACCCCTAAAACCTCCCCCGTATCCGTATGAATCCCCGACGGTAAATCAATGCTTAAAACAGGTTTTCCCCATTGATTAATTCTCTCAAACGTCGTCGCAATTTCCCCCCGCAATTCCCGAGTTAAACCAAAGCCAAAAATCCCATCAATCAACACATCACAATCATATAAACTCTCAATCTCCCGACTAATAGGAACGCCCAAACTTTGAACATACTTAAAATGACAATCTGTTAACTCTTTTTTCTTGTCAAATGGACAAAATCCTGTTATAATATGTCCCCTTAGATGCAACTCCCGCGCCATCACTAGCGCATCCCCCCCATTATGTCCTGGCCCAATTAAAACCCCCACTTTGGGATAACGAAACAGAGGATAAAGCTCCACAAAACGCCTTGTAATTAACCCCGCCACCTTTTCCATCAAAGCAGGTACAGGCATCCCCGCCTCAAAAATCCGCCCCTCAATTTGGCGCATTTGGTCAGCCGTGACAATAATTGAATTAATATTCATAACACTAGCGATTGTAAAACACTCGGGCATCCATAAACCCTTCAGACTGTAGGCGACTTTGCCAATATCGAGCCTCTTCTAAACGCGGAAAGAAACCTACCGCAATATGTAACCCTCGGGGTTGGTCACGAATCACCACAAAACGATTTAAATCAACAATTCGCCGCACATTTTGACATAGACTTAAAACCTGCTCTTCCCCCGTGGGAATAATCACCAAATACCCCCGGGAGGATAAATTAACCGTCGGACCACTTCTCGGGTCAGGACAAACCCGATAAGCCGGAGCCGTTGGGGGTACAACAGCCGGAGGGACTACCCCAACCGAAGGCGGAAAACTTCCCCCCCCCGTCTCATACACCACCCGGCGAAAATTCCCATCCTCCTCCAAAATCCTCACCCGTAACCCCTCCCGTTCCAACTCCCGCGTCCGATTTAAGGCATTATCCCCATAACCAAAACGCCCCACTTGGATCATTTGATCTGATCGTAAAAACGCCTCCCGGTCTACCCGACGGGCCATCTCCAACGACCAAGGCCCCTCATAGGGAACCTGCACCGAAAAGCGACTATTCGGGGATAAACGGGGCGGAAAATTGACGTTATCGTAAGAGTAACCGCCAAAAAATTGACTTTCCCCCACCACAGGCACAGACCCCGGAGCTTGTTGGGGTATGGCTGGCGGGAAAAAGGTGGGAATTTGCGCTACAGTCCCCATCGGGAACGCCCCCCATCCCAAGAGTACCCCCACCCCTCGGCAGAATCCACGAGACTTAATCCATTGTGGCCATCTGAGACAGTTCTTCATACACTCACCCTATAGACTGTGTTTCCGACAAATACGCCATAATAGTAGAGCGATTATTCTCATTTTAATTTTTTCTCGGGGTGGGTTGACTAGCCTTGACCCCCTTTGTCCCGCATTCCCTAAACCTGTTATGAGCAAAGTAGTTGTCGGTTTATCCGGTGGTGTTGATAGTTCAACAGCCGCCGCCATCCTCCATCATCAAGGCCATGAAGTGGTCGGTTTAACCCTGTGGTTAATGAAAGGGAAAGGTCAATGCTGTTCCGAAGGCATGGTTGACGCGGCAATGATTTGTGAACAATTAGGGGTGTCCCATCATGTAGTCGATAGTCGGGACTTGTTTCAAGAACATATTGTAGACTATCTGGTTTCAGGTTATGAGTCGGGAGTTACACCGCTACCTTGTTCCCAATGTAATCGCACGGTCAAATTTGGCCCCATGTTGAATTATGCCCAAAGTGAACTAGGAATTGATCACATTGCGACAGGCCACTATGCGCGCATTCGCTACGATGAAGCCAGTGGGCGTTATCAGTTACTTTGTGCGGTGGATAAACACAAAGATCAGTCTTATTTTTTGTATGATCTTTGTCAAGAGTTTTTAGCCCATACCTTGTTTCCCTTGGGTGAAATGACCAAGGAAGAAACCCGCAAAATTGCCACTCAATATAATCTGAAAACGGCGGATAAACCGGAAAGTCAAGATTTGTGTTTAGTGGAGTCTCATGGTTCTATGCGAGACTTTTTAGACCGTTATATTGACCAAAAAACCGGGGATATTGTCAATAAAGAGGGGAAAGTTTTGGGGCAACATCAAGGCATCCATCACTACACCATCGGACAACGGAAAGGGATTGGTATTGCTGCGCCAGAACCTTTGTATGTGATGGCTTTAGACCCGGTAATGAATCGCGTTGTAGTGGGGAGTCGGGAAGATGCCACTCAACCAGATTGTACGGTACAACGCCTTAATTGGCTGTCGATTTCTGCCCCCACAATTCCGATTCGTTGTCAGGCTAGGGTTCGTTATCGCACTCTTCCGGTTCCTGTTGATGTGATTCCTTTAGGGGATGGTCGGGTTAAGGTAGTTTTTGATGAACCTCAGTTTGGGATTACTCCCGGACAAGCGGCGGTTTTTTATCAAGGGGAATTGTTGTTAGGGGGGGGAATTATTGAACGGCCTAGGTGACATCCTCTCTACGTTATTTCTGGGGAGATTTCTGGGGAGTTGCTAGGCGAATTCCTAGGGCGGAAACTCTTGACTTTTGACTTGACAAATGATAACCTATATAATGGGAGTGGTTGCGTTTTTAAAAATGCTGCAACCACTCCCATTATGAAGCATTTTTAATTAAAAAAATCATCTCATAATCCCAGAGTCTTGTCTATCAAAATTCACATTTTTTAATATTTTTTTGAAAGAGATCAAAAGACTCTAGATAGGGTCTGCTGAAAAAGCCCAACGCTAGACTCAACAAGGGAATAGGGAATAGGTGATAGGGAATTTCTCCCCTGCTCCCCTGCTCCCCCTCTCCCCTGCTTTCAGCGACGGGAGCGTTAATGGAAACCTCGTCGTTTAATTCCTGCGCTTGCGAGTGCAAGGAGGAGCATTCCGAGAAGAGAATTAGGTTCAGGAATGGAGTTTGGATCTTTTGTAACCCGGGCCACTAAAAAGGCGGAAGAGGCTTGATATTCTTCAGTAATAAACGAAGAAACAGGAGCAAAACCATCAATCGTGCGGCTAAATCCTAACAGTTCTAAGGTGTATTGAAACCCATTTTTGACAAAAGTTGTAGTGCTGAATGGACTGGTGAAATCAATCTTATCGTCGCAGGGAGTGGTACTGATTTGAAAGTCAGGACAAAGACCAGCCACATTAGGGGTTTCATCAATGGTAAAGGTGTAATTAAAATCATAATCTACCCCATCAATAGCCATTGATAGCAACAAATCAACTCCAGAAGCAGCCGTTCCACCCCAAACGGGAAAGTTCAAATGGGTTAATTCTCCTAAGACAAAATTGCTCCCACTACTAATTAAACCCAAACTGGAAGTCGTCTGAAAATTTAAACCACTTTGACCGCTCAAGGTTGCGGGATCTCCCCAGCGAACTTGATCAGTTCCGACTCCGTTAAAAACACTGGTTCCTTGAAGATTAAACCAAGTCCCAGTAATATTATCAATTGTGAAAGAGGCGGCTTGTAACGGCGAACTCAAGGCGAGACTAACCGCAACCGTACTAGATACCATGCTCATGGCTGGAGCAAGCTTAGACCATTGACTCATCTTAATTATTCCTTGTGTAATTGATTAGGATAACGCTCTCTGCAACAAACAGATGAAAGACTGGATGAATTGATTGCTTTTTAGTGGTCAGAAGTTCCCTGATTGAGGGCAAAATCAATTGCATTTTGCAAAATTATTGTTTATATAGTGTTTCCCTGTGAGTTTTGTAATCCACAAGGGAAAGCAAAGGGAACAGGGAACACCGGATCTGGGAATAGGGAACACCGGATCTGGGAACAGTATACAAGGGTTACAAGGAGCTTGAAGTATTATGAGAAACTTCTCTGAGAGTTGATCAATGATGGGGAAACGCTATATCTGACTTATCTTTCACACCTTACCAAGGACTGCCAATTAAGGTGAAAGAACTCCAATAGTAGGGATGAGTGAGGTTCGCATCCCCTAAAGCGGCTAACTCTGGACTGAGAGGGAAACGAATGTCACCCATAATTAACTCTCCGGCCTCAACTCGGGCTTGACCGCGTAACATGGCGAGTTGGGCTTTTTGTAGGGCTTCGGTTTTGGTAGATTTTTCTTGGAGAGCTTGATAAAAGCTAGCCATTAAGGTGGCGGTTCCTTGATCACTGACATACCAGAGACTCCCTAAAGCGGTTCTGGCTCCCGAGGCTACGGCAAGTCCAGCGAAACCTAATTCTGCATTGCGATCGCCCAGTGCCGTCTGACAAGCACTCAACACCAGCAAATCCACTGGAGGATTATGTAATCCCAAGTCCCGCAGATTCGGTAACGGTACCTTGCCATGATGTAACGCTAAATAGGACCCCGTAATCCGTCCCGGTTTAAACGCCCCATGAGTCCCCAAATGCACAATACCATAGGGACTTTGAGCGCGAGTCGCCCGCAAATTTTCCACCGTAAACTGTTCATTGAGAAACTTAGACCCCCGCCATAACTTTTGAGTAATTAACTCCAACTCAAAAGGTACCCCCGGGAGTGGGAGTAAATCCACCCCCTCATCCTGCAAATTAAACTCAGATGCTCCCATTGCTAAAACTTGACTATTGCGCAAATCCCGATAGGTCGTATCGGTGAGGGCTAAACTGGGCATCATCCCTAGACTAAACCGTTCAATCAGGAACTGGTTGCCATCATGGAGAGCGGCAATAGGGAGCGATCGCATCCCCCCATCCATCACAAAAGCAATATTATCAATCTCCCGCGCCTCTAACTCCTGCTCCAAAGGCGCAATCACCCACTGATACAACTGTTGTGCTGGTTCCATAAAAGCCCTCGGACGGCGAGCATTCGTCACCGTGCGGCGCAACTGGTCCGCCTGTTCCATCACCTGACCTCGCGTCACCCCAAACACCGTCCGAATCATCGGGCGACCTTGAGGCGTAATCAAAACCAGCCTCAACTCATCACTCTCCGACCCAAAAGGACTATCCTGCTCATTCCGTGCCAAATCCCAAAATAGGGGATCCACCGAAGCAAAAAGACGCTCCCCCGAACCATCCGGCGGCCATAAATTCGCCACCGAAGTCCCAAAACTCACATAAACGAAGGCCGGAGTAATATCCGCTTGACGAGCAACATTATTTAAAACATCCTGTGCCTCTCCTAGCGTCACCTCAGGAACCTCTCCAATCAACCCCTCAAAATACTCCTCAAACTCCGAGGTAAAATTCCGATCCAGTTCCTCCTGAGCCATATCTAAAACCGAAGACCCATCCCCCATCACCTCATCAAAACTCTCCCCCTCCTCCATAAAATCATCTTCCTCAAAATTCCCCTGTTTATTCCCTAGCAGCAGATCCTCACAGCCCACACAGTCCCGGAAATTAAACGCTTCAGACCCTTCTGGAATAGGGGCTTCCCCCTCCGGGGAAGAAGGCGTTACAGAACCCGGGGGAGGCATTGGAGAAACCGGAGAAGACGGCAAGACTGCCAAAATATTATTCGACCCTAAAGCCACCCCATCACTGGCACTGAGACGAAATAAAATCAACTCACCCGATGCCGTTGAGAAGGGCGTAAACTCCACCACATCCCCCGAAGATAAAACCACCGAATCACCCACTACCGGAATTCCATTAACCCTTAACGTCCCTTGATTACTAAAATTGCTCAACGTAATGCTGGTAATCCAATCCGCATTAACATCACTAATCTGATTCAACAGTTGAGTATAACCAAAGGAAACCGATTGTCCTGATGCCAGAGAAACGCTGAGAGGTTGCACCGTCGGGGGACTATTCACGGAAGTAATCGTCACTTGAGGGTGAGGATTGACCGCTCCCCCACTCGGCAGCACCGGATAAGACCCAGAAGTTACCTCTATGTCGGGAGAATCCGTCAATAGAATACCGGACGCTAATCCATTGACTGTGGCATCATTCAGCACAAACGGCGCATTGGTTGGCCCTCCATCATGGGTAATACTTACCGTAGAGCTTGCATCCGTTGTAATCGTATAATCAACACCCACTCCTGTTCCCCGTACTGTCCCATTGGCTGCAATCGTCACATTATCTAATGTGTCAATGGAGTTAAAGAGAATATTCCCCCCAAAAGAGCGGCTTTGTGTCGTTGTTAGTGTGACATTTCCCGCGTCATTAAAAGACAAATTTCCTAAAGTAATTTCTGCCCCTTCAATCGTGAGATTCGTTCCGACAAAATCTAAAGACTGGGACGAATCCATACTAAACACCCCATTCCCATCTCGATCCGCATCGGCACGGATAATTAAATCCGTCACACCACTCCCAAAGCTCAAAGAAACACCCGGATCAATGGTTATGTTATTCGTCGCTTCTAAAATAACTGTACCTACGAAGAAGTCAGTTAAAGCCGTTGCACTAATGGTAAAAGTAGCCCCCGGCGAATCCCCCGCTAAAATCTCACCATCTGCTATTTCATTATCATTAGCTCCATCAAATGCAACAATCTGAATATTCTCCGGGTCTAGCAAAAGCGTTCCCGCTAATCCATGAGCGGCCGTTAAATCAACCTTACCCCGGAACACTAAATCCTGTTCCCCCGACACTTCCACAAACCCCCCATCTCCTCCCTCGGCTCCCCCTCTCACCGTAATTTCTCCATAAAATCCGGTGAAATCATCCGCCCACAAGATCACCCTTCCCCCATCTCCCGAAGTCAGCCCATCGGCACTAATCCGGGAATTCCCATTTACCACCGTCCGCCAAGCATTGGGAATCGTACCTTGTCCTCGGTAATCTCCCCCCAGGAAAACATTTCCCCCTCCCAACTCCCCCGAAGCGTTAATCGTGCCGTTAAACACCCCCACAATCTCCCCTAAACCGAAGAAATTTCCCCCTGTGAGTCCTGAAACATCCATTTGTCCCCCCAGGATGGTCAAGCCGGGGGTATTCGGTAATACGGTTCCTGTGGCGTTGAGGGTGACTTGATTATCCTGTACCGTTAACCCAGTTTCTACAGGGGACCCGGTGAGCAGTTGGGGTAAATCTAAAGGGGTGATGGGTAAAATCTGCCCGTTGTTGTCTCGGGGGGGTTTGATTTCTAAGCTTAACAGTTGTCCCGGTTGGGAGAGGGTGACAACACCTTGCTCCGGCACGGCACTGATGATAATTGTCCCGGCCGAAGTGCTAAGGGTTCCGGTGTTGATGACTTGTCCCCCCAAGAGAGTGAGAGTTTGTCCGGGATTGAGGTCTAATTGCCCGGCGTTGATAATACTGCCGTTTGGGTTTAAGTCAAAGGCAAATTGAAAGGGAGTTCCCGTTAAGTTGCTGTGGTCATTTTCACCCCAAGCGTTGAACCAGTTATTATCCCCAAATCCAATCCCTGTGGCTGTGGTGGCGAAAAAGTCCCCCGGAACGTTGAGTTGTGCCTCTGGTCCGAAAATAATCCCGGCCGGGTTCATGAGGTACAAGTTGGCGTTACTGCCTGTCACTTGTAGCAGGCCGTTAATGACAGAAGGATCTCCCCCAACGATGCGACCGAGAATGTTCTGGTGTTGGGGATTACTCAGAAAGTCGGCGATTTGTTGGGGGTTCAGTCCAAATTGTTGGAAGCTGTGAAAGAGGTTTTTCCCGTCTGAGGAAAGGGTGCCGCCTGTGATTTGGATCTGATTGCCGTTGGGGGTGATGAGGGTGCCGGTGCCGTCGTTGGCGGGGGTGATGGTTTGGGCAAGGAGGGGTTTTTGTTGGGGTAAATACATTAATAGGTTGACAAAAATCAACATTAATGGTATGGAAGGATTTACCAAGGAGTATCTAGAATTCTCATTTTGAGACGTTTTGGGAGTGCATGATTTAAGCCAAGAAAATAACCAAGTCATTTTTATTTAGTGTTTCAATGAAGGTACAAGGTCAACTGTGAAACTTTACAATGTTGAGTGATATAGCGTTTCCACTTGAGTTTTGTAATCCACAAGGTAAAGCAAGGGGAATAGGGAACAGGATACAAGGGTTACAAGGGTTACAAGGAGCTTGAAGTATTATGAGAAACCCCTCTGAGAGTTGATCAATGATTTGGGAACGCTATATAACATTCTAACCCCAATAAATTTGGGCATTGTAATAGGTATAAATGCGATGATTATGACTGAATCTATCGTAACGACTCCCGACATCAACCTTACGGGTACGATGCGAGTTTCTCCAAATCTCGAAAGATAGAGAGAATTTCCATGGCTCGTTATCTCGAAATTGGGTTTCTTTGGACTTTCCCCCCTAGTCCCCCTGAGTAAGGGCTTAACCAAGGCTGACCTTGACAAGAGGAGAAAAGGCTTAACTTGTCAAGATTGCCTACCCTCCAACCCCGAATGTCACAAATCTGACAAATTATGAGATAATTCGTAATAAAGATTTTAAGATTTGCTTTCAGCAAAAGTAATGAGCGAACCAGCGCAAGAGCAAACCCTAGCAGAGCAAGCACCGCCTCGCTATGAGTGCCTAAGTTGTGGCTATGTGTATGAGCCAAGTAAAGGCGATAGCAACGCGGGCGTTCCCCCCGGAACAGAATTCGTTGACCTCCCGGCAGGTTGGCGTTGTCCAGTATGTAGTGCCAAACGAACTCAATTCCGCAATATTGGGTCTTCTGGTGCGCCCTCCGGTTTTAAAGAAAATCTCGACTATGGTTTTGGGGTGAATCGTCTCACCCCCGGACAGAAAAACCTGCTCATTTTTGGAGCGTTGGGGGTTGCGATTTTATTCTTTTTAAGCTTGTACGGTTTACGTTAAACCTTAGATAAGCCGTGGTTTGGGGAGAAACTCAATAGGCCTACCCTCATTTATTTAGTGAGTATGATGAACTCTTTTGTGAAGAAACTCAAACAATTTCTCATATTTTGTGCCGTGGTGGTCTTCGCGGCGGGCTGTAGCACTGTTCCTAATGTTGGTTACAACCCTTGGCAGGTGGTTGATCTGTCCACGGATGCCGTGCTTTCTGATGTAGCTTTTACGGACAACGGCAATCATGGCTGGTTGGTGGGCAGTCGGACGACCTTGTTTGAAACCCAAGATGGGGGCAAAACATGGGAACCGCGCACCTTTGACTTGGGTGAGGAAAAAGTTAGTTTTACCTCGGTTAGTTTTTTGGGTCAAGAGGGTTGGATTGTGGGGAAACCGTCCATTCTCTTACATACGACCAACGGGGGCGACTCTTGGGATCGGATTCCTTTGAGCAGTAAGTTACCCGGTTCTCCTTATAAGATTTTCGCTTTAGGACGTAACCAAGCGGAAATGGCTACCGATGTGGGGGCGATTTATCAAACTAACGACGGAGCAAAACACTGGAAGGCTTTGGTACAGGAGGCGGTGGGTGTTGTCCGAAATATGGAGCGATCGCCCGATGGTTCCTATATTGCCGTTTCCGCTAAGGGGAACTTCTATTCCACTTGGGAACCCGGAGAAACCGCTTGGCAACCCCATCAACGCACCAGTTCCCGCCGTCTGCAAAATATGGGCTTTGGAGCCGATGGACGGCAGTGGCTACTGGCCCGGGGGGGACAAATCCAATTTAGCCGCCCCGATGCTGATGGCGAGGAAAGCCTTTGGGATGAGGTGATTTACCCCGAAGTGTCCACCAGTTGGGGGCTGCTAGATATTGCCTACCGTACCCCCGAGGAAATTTGGGTATCCGGTGGCAGTGGCAACCTCCTAGTCAGTGAGGATGGGGGCGAAACGTGGCAAAAAGACCGGGCTGTGGAAACTGTCCCGACTAACTTTTATAAAATCCTATTTATAGGGCAGGACAAGGGATTTATTCTAGGCGATCGCGGTATCTTACTCCGCTATGAACCAGACCTAGAAAATGCTTAATTTTGGGTCTTGCCCAAGGGGTTGGATTTCGTCCCTTAACAGACTGAGGAACTCCAGACTAGAGAGTAATTCTACTCAGTCAACCCGGAGAAAAACTGTATCGTTTTGGCACAGGGTCTGTCACAATGTGCAGTAAAATGACATCATTTAGAGATTCAACATTTGTTCAGGAGATTCATTCATGGCAGGTACAACAGGAGAACGCCCCTTTTCTGATATTGTCACCAGTATTCGTTACTGGGTGATTCACAGCATTACCATCCCCATGTTATTTATTGCGGGCTGGCTATTCGTTAGCACAGGTCTAGCCTATGACGCTTTTGGCACCCCTCGCCCTAACGAGTATTTCACCCAAGATCGTCAGGAATTACCCATTATTTCTGACCGCTATACTGCAAAACAACAAGTGCAAGAATTCTCTGGCAAGTAAACGGTTTCTAATTTGAGAGGATATCAAAATGACCAGTAACAACCCGAATCAACCTGTTTCCTATCCCATTTTTACCGTCCGTTGGTTGGCGGTTCACACCTTGGCAGTTCCCACCGTTTTCTTTTTAGGTGCGATCGCTGCCATGCAGTTTATTCAACGCTAATTTATTCAGGTTTAGTGATTTTCGCCTATCCTTTGATGTGACTAACATCAGGGATATAAAGGAAATCGGCAAATGACAAACAACGCGATAAAAAAACGCGACAAACAGAGGTTAAAATCATGGAAAGAACGCCAAATCCAAATAGACAACCTGTTGAGTTAAACCGGACTTCTTTGTTCCTTGGTTTGCTGTTGATTTTTGTGTTGGGTATTTTGTTCTCTAGTTATTTCTTTAACTAGAGCAGCTTGTGTAAACCGTATTGGGAACCATTAGTGAGGTATTGAAGAAATGTTTGCAGATGGGCGTATTCCTTTGTGGCTGGTTGCTGTGATTGCAGGTTTAGGTGTAATTGCAGTGGTTGGCATCTTTTTCTACGGTGCTTATGCTGGGGTAGGTTCTTCTCTGTAGAAGTTTTCTGCCTACAGGCCTAGTTAACCCAGTTAACAAAAAGCTCTAAAATCCCCTCACCTCTAGCAGGTGAGGGGATTAGTTTTGGGCAGTCTTGACCCTCTTTGGGGTCGGCTGAAAAAGCCCAACGCTAGACTCAACAAGGGAATAGGGAATAGGGAATAGGGAATCGGAAATAATTATCAATTGTCAATTGTCAATTATCAATTCCCCACTCCCCTGCTCCCCCACTCCCCTGCTCCCCGACTCCCGACTCCCGACTCCCCGAGTTATTCAGCAAGCCCTAATCAGTAGCATCATCTTCATCCACCGGACGTAAGCGCGTCACTTTCAGCGTAAATTTTCCGCCTCCTGTTTCCCCAAAAGCGCGAACTCTGACAATATAATACCCACCCTCTACAATGCGAGCAAACAGGAGAGAGTTCGTTGTCCCGTCTGGTCCGTCGTCATTTTCCCCGATGGTGCTACCATCAGCCGACAACAAAATCACGATGGTATCGAATTCATCGGACATCAGATCAATCGTTACCTGATCCTTGCTTTCCAGACGAATGCGATAATCCCGTGAAAAGCCTCCATCTCCTGTTGGAATATCTTGTTCTGAGAGAATGTCCTCTACCACTTGACCGGAAACGATGGGAATGGGTCGATACATAGGCTGTTGCGCTCGTACCGGAATCGTTGCCAATCCTAATGTACAAGCTGTGAGACTAGCCAGTAAACTTGAAGACCAAGAGGGGAGAGGGGTGTTGTGCATAAACTTGAGAGTCACCGTGAAAATCAAACCTTTTTATCATAATCTGCGGCTGGCGTGGTGAACACTTTCGAGATCGTGACCACAATTCATGGAACACAAGCCCCGCCCTTTTCGGGCGGCTTGATCTTAGCCTATGGCTTGACCCCAATGGTATCATAGCCTCATGCTAAACATCACTGACGAGTACAGGCTACAACCTACCCTTAAGCAGAAATCATCCCTCTAATGCAGAAAAAATGCTCAAAACCTTCAGGCAGATAGATGAGGACAGTTGGGCGAATCTGTTAATATAATTTATAAAGATATGTAAACTTTCTTAACTATTCTGCCAAATCTGGCTCACCAATGACCTCAGTAACATCTCTCTTTTCCCCGGTCGATCATGACCTTACCATCCTATCGGCGAACTTAAAAGAATTAGTTGGCGCACAACACCCGATCCTAAGTGCAGCCGCCGAACATCTGTTTGGAGCAGGTGGCAAGCGTTTACGGCCAGCCATTGTTTTGTTAGTCTCCCGAGGCACTATGTTAAATCAGGACATTACGCCTCGTCACCGTCGTCTGGCGGAAATCACGGAAATGATTCACACGGCTAGTTTAGTCCATGATGATGTGGTGGATGAGTCAGAAATTCGCCGCAATGTGGCCACAGTGAATAGTCTGTTTGGCAATCGGATTGCGGTGTTGGCGGGTGATTTTTTGTTTGCTCAGTCTTCTTGGTATCTGGCAAATTTGGATAACTTAGAGGTGGTGAAACTGCTGTCTGAGGTGATTCGGGATTTTGCGGAGGGGGAAATCCGCCAAGGATTGAATCGCTTTGATACGAGTTTATCCCTTGAGGCCTATTTAGAAAAAAGCTATTTTAAAACCGCTTCCTTGATGGCCAATAGTGCCAAGGCGGCTGGGGTGTTAAGTGGGGTATCTGATGCGATCGCCAATGACCTGTACAATTATGGTCGTCACTTAGGGTTATCCTTCCAGATTGTCGATGATATTTTAGACTTTACCGCCTCCAGTGAAGTGTTAGGAAAACCCGCCGGATCTGATTTGATCAGTGGAAACTTGACAGCACCTGCACTTTATGCTATGGAAGAAAGTCCCTATTTAGCCACCCTGATTGAACGGGAATTTAGCGAAGAGGGGGATATAGAAGAGGCGATCGCCTTAGTCAATCAAGGCAACGGCATTGAACGCTCTAGAGAACTGGCCGCGCACCATTCCCAGCAAGCCATTGAAAGCCTCCAAAATCTCAAACCGTCTGACTGTCATCAAGCTTTGATGGATTTGGCGGACTATATTCTAACCAGAATGTACTAGATTGGGCTGGCTGAATAAGTTTGCTCGTGGGGGAAAGCAAAAGGTGGGGCTTGCTGTGCCACCGTAGCGAGAGTCAGACTTTGGAGACCACCAAAATCTACTCTGTTCGCAGAATCTCAGTGTCTTTAGACCTAAGAGTGTCAATAACGGGCAATCACAGACAAGGCCGAACCGGATCTAACGCAATTACGACCGTTCCGTTTCGCTTGGAACAAGGCCTGATCCGCTTGTTCAATTAAATCAGTGGCCGCTTGTTCAGGATGGGGGATTACTGTGGCTAATCCTAGACTCACTGTGACATGGGATTGCACGGGGGAAGTGGCGTGAGTCAGTTGTAAACCTCTAACCGCTTCTTGAATTAAATGGGCAAGGCGCAAGGCACCGGTGGTATCAGTATGAGGCAGTAACACAGCAAATTCTTCCCCACCATAGCGCGCTACTAAGTCTCCAGACCGTTTGAGGACCTGCTGAATACCTTGGGCAATTTTCTGTAAACAATCATCTCCCATCAAGTGACCGTAATAGTCGTTGTAGCGTTTAAATTCGTCTACGTCGATCATAATCAAGGAGAGGGGAAGGCGTTCCCGTGCCATGCGCTTCCATTCCTGTTGCAGGGTTTCGTCAAATTGGCGACGGTTGGCGATTTGGGTGAGGCCATCTAGGGTGGCCAGTTGATAGAGGTGTTGATTGGCTTGGGCTAGGGCTATTTCCGCTTTATGGCGTTCGGCAACCTCTTGTTGTAGCTGTTGGCAGGTTTCTCGCAGGGAGGTTTCCGTGCAACGGAGACGCACAATTTGTTCATTGAGACTCGCATAGAGAATGCAAAGATGTTTCGTCATGCGGTTGAAGGCCTGGGCGAGAATCCCCAATTCATCATCACTAACAGGGGGAGTTTTGACGCTTAAGTTACCGTCGGCGATTTGGCTGGCACTGTAGGCGATCGCCAAAATCGGCTGAGTAATCCGACAAGCGAGCCAATACACCCCCACCAGCAATAAAATCGAGCCTAGGAGTTCAGCACTCACCAACTGCCACACCAGTTGATCAACAGGTCGAAACAGTTCCGCCTGCTCCATTTCCACCAACAGCCCTAAATGAGATTCTTTTAACCAACGATAGACCCCAATCACCGGAACAGATTGGCTATTGCGATACCATCCCACCCCCGTCCGATGGTTGAGCGCCCCTTCAATGCCTTGATTGTGGTTGGGGTGTAACATTGTCTCCCGAGGGAGTTGGGGGATCAATTCCCCTTGACCATTGAGCAGATAAATTCGCCCGGTTTTCCCCAGTCCGGTTGGATTGTTGGCTATGCGTTGAAAAATCACCGGGTTTAGATGAGCGACTAACGTTCCCAGAGAATAGGGTTCTTCGGCCGCTGTGAGGGGAACGGTCAAGAATAGGGGAGAACTAGGGGACGAGTTGAGATCAAAGCGAGATTCAGCTAAATCGGTCCAGTCGAGGAGATCTAAACGTTGGGGGGAATGGGAGGTCAGGGTGGAGAAGAGAACCTGATTGGGGGGATGAATAATGGTGATATTTTCTAGGGCATAATTCCCCGCCAAAGAAAGGGTAAAAATAGCTTGTAACTGTTCTTGGGCGCTTTGTAACTCCCCAGGAGTTGCCAGGGGATTATTGAGGGTCGTGAGGGGGGTGAGAATGGTGGGGAATTGACTGAGTTGTGCGATCGCCTGACGCTGATTCTCTAGCCACAAATTCAGCGCATCCTCCTTTAAGTCCGTTATCCTCTCCAAATGCTCCACCGCATTCTCCGTAATCACCTTGCGCAAGCCAAAAAACGTTAGCGTACCTGCCATCAGCGTCATCACCAAGCACAACACCGAGAAATAACTAACTAACCGGAATTTCAAACTGGTCTGCCAAATTTTCATAATATTTCCCCTTAATCGCCTTGGCCCTCAACTGGTAACACCCTCACGCTATTGGCTCAGATCAAGTACCTTTGACCCACTGCATCGGCTTATTAGAACTCCAAAACTATGTAGAGCGAGTTATTCGGGTTCACTTTCCCTCGTTCGGGGCGCTCAAAAACAACGCAGTGCCTATAATGACCATAATCCTGTATCGTAGACTACACAATTAAATTTAATAATTTTTTCGGAAATAGGTTGTGGTAGAGGCAATTCATGAATTCCCCCTACCCTATTGGTTAAATCACCCAAAATATTCAAACTTCAAGCAGATGGCTATGCCGTTACACCCCTTATTCTTCTCCTAACGTTTTATCCTTCACCCCTCGAACAATACGGGATAACTCCGTTTTCTCATCCACCGCAATCCGACTCGGAGAACCGCTAATAATCCGCTCATAGTTGCGGAAAGAATCACGAATATCTGGCCCCTCGGAACTAATCGTGTACTCCCGAATTCCCTTATCATGCCAAGAACCCCGCATTTTAAACACATTAATCGCCCGGGACATTTCGCCACGAATTTCCACATACTGCAACATAATAATCGTGTCCGTAATCGTAGAAATATGGGATTCTGTAATCGAATTTGACCCCATGAATTGATCCGTAGTATTGGTAAAAAATCCCGTAATTTCTTCCTGTTTCGCGTAACCTGTCACCCCGATCACAAATTGCCGGAAAGCATTATTCGTCACCCCACGCGCTAACGCAGAGAGAGAGTCAATGGCAATGCGAGAGGGTTTAAACTGCTCAATCTCAGATTTAATAATTTGTAAGTGGTCTTCAAGACCCGCCGATTCAGGATAGGAACAGAGCAGTTTTAACAGACCTTTTTTCTCCATTTCCTCAAAATTTACCCCCCAAGAACTAGCATTCCGGGAGAGTTGAGCGCGGGATTCCTCATAGGCGAATAAAATCGCTCGTTCTCCTTGGCGACAGCCTTCTTGTAAAAACTTGCTGACGAGGAGAGTTTTGCCTGTCCCCGTGGCTCCAGTGGCCAAGATAATCGAGTCTTTAAAGAAACCACCACCACACATTTCATCCAGTTTCTTCACACCAGAAGAAGCGCGGACATTAGAAGAACGTTGAGTCAAGCGCATTGCTCCTAGGGGGAAGATATTAATCCCATCATTAGTGATGGTGAAAGGATATTCTCCTTTCATGTGAGTTGTGCCGCGTAATTTGAGAATTTCTATGGTTCTACGTCGTCGTTCCCCTTCTAATACGTTGCGCAGAATAATCACATTATCAGAAACAAATTCTTCCACCCCAAAACGCGCCACTGGACCGTATTCCTCAATCCGTTCTGTGGTCATGATCGAGGTAACTTGAATTTGCTTTAAACGGGCTACTAAGCGAAAGATTTCACGACGCACAACGGAAGCGGCTTCATACTGTTGAAAAACAGCCGTTACCGAGTCAATAGAAACCCGCTTTGCTTTATATTTACGAATGGCGTATTGAATGCGCTCAATCAAAGCAGAAAGGTCAAAGTTTCCCACAACTTCTTGACCTTCTGGGTCAGGAGAAGCATCGAGAATGAAGAGTTTTCCTTGATCAATTAATTCTTGTAAATTCCAGCCAAAACTGTAGGCATTCGTGATAATATCTGAGGGAGATTCTTCAAAGGTCACGAAGACTCCTGGCTCTCCGAGGTTTTTAATACCGTTGTAGAGGAATTGAACAGCTAGTAAGGTTTTCCCTGTGCCTGATGTTCCACTCACAAGGGTCGTTCTTCCGATTGGCATTCCCCCATGACTAATTTCATCAAACCCTTCGATCATCGTCCGAATTTTACGGACTCCTAAAATGGATGTGCTATGAGAAGGGTGATCACTCGAATTAGGTTGGTTCATCACTGAGTTGTTTAAGGTGTTCGGTAAAATAGAAGATAAGAAACGAGTTTAAAAATTAGAAGAAAACGTTTTTATACTAACAGAAATGTGGCAATCTGTTGATGGAGTTAATTTAACGGTTAATTTAACGGTTAATTCATTGGATACAGAGCGAGCAGGGGTGACTCAGTGATGGGTTTCTCGTTGAGGCAAACAGCATCTTTGCCTAGATGGGTCAACAGTCCCTTAACCTTCGGTAATTTCTTCATACAATAAATCTAAACCGATTAGCACTTTTTCACGATCAGATAAATCACCGATGATTTTCCGCACTGGGGGAGGCAGAACTTTAGATAAGGTGGGGGTAGCTAGGATCTTGTCCTCTTCAGCAAGTTGTGGATTTTTCAGCACATCAATCACTTTTAGAGCATAAACTCCTTGAAAATCTTGTTCTAAGATGTTTTTTAAGGTTTTCAAGGCTCGCGCTGAATTTGGGGTATTGCCAGCGACGTAGAGCTTGAGAACATAGGTTTTTTTGGACGCACTCATAGGATAACAGGTCAAAAAAAGAAAAGAAAGATTAAACTATAGTTGTTTTGTTCTACTTTACAGTAGGGTTATTGCTCACCGGACTTTACTCACTAGAGGTGAAGATTTCAAAGGGAATATCTTCTCGGGGGATGGAACGACGATACATTTCACAGAGATGAGCGATGATGTCAATGAGTGCGAGACGGTAGTCTAAGAGGATTTCCTCGCTGCGTCCTTCTAGCTTGAGTTGTTGGGAGAATTGATCCATCAGTTCCATGTGAATTTCCAGAATTTGTGAGACAGATAAATCCGCAAAGAAGGCTCGATTGACAAACTGATCAATCGTTTGGTTGAGGGGATAGTCTGGGATAAAGTAGTTGAGGATAATTTCACGGTATTCTACACTCAATTCGTCGAGGAGTTCTTGCTTGTCTTTGGGGGGGAGGTTTCGCCAAAATTCTTGGGGGTTTCGTTTGTAGTAGATGCCGAGGTAGCCGAGACGTTCCTTCAGTTTTTCAGCGAGTCGTCGCTGTTGGAGGAGGAGAAAGGTTGGGGAGGGTTGCTCATGGCGGGTGTTGGAGGGGATGGGGGTTTTAGCAAGGGGGGGGAGTTGGAATAGGGGGGGGAGTTGCAGCAGGGGGGGGAGTTGGAGGAATTTGGCGATCGCCTGCTCAATGGCGGTGGTAATCTGTTCAACTTGGGTCGCCAACAACCAAACCTCTCCGGTATGGTACAAGTAGGGAGATGCTCCGGGGGTGGAATGCTCAGAAATTCTATCATCTCGGGTAGTATCCGAGAGGTCGGTGTTCTGATTGTCAGAGTTTCTCGGTTCAATGATCACCACAGGCAAGAGAGTCCCTTGGGTAAACAAGTGATTTAAGACGGCTAACTCCGCATCAATATTTTGTAAAATTAGGCAGTCGATTTGTTCTTTATGAGCCTCGACAAACTCCAAAAAGTGAGCCTGTTCGTCAAAGCGATAGTAATTGTACCGTTCATGGTCTAAAAAATTCTGCAAAGACTGAGCGAGTCCCTCGGTCTTAGCATAGACACAAATACACAATTTAGCGTTCAAGGGGTTAGTGGGATCGGACTCCAAAGGAGCGTTTTCATCGGTCATCACACATAAACGGGGACATACATCGCAGGCTTGTCGTAAAATTTAACATCAGATCGATTATACCCGATCAACCCCCATTCCCAACGAGGGAGAGATGTGGAAGGAGGCTATGTCAACAGAGACTAAGAATTGTAATTAATTGTAAGCCGAGGTATAAAGTCTCTAGACGAAAAGGCAATAATAAATTTGTGGTGTTCTTAAGATCAATCGGTCTGAAGTTCATTTTACACTGAAATCTCCCCCCGGAAGCTCGGCTTTTGTCCTGGGAGCTAAGGTCATCATCTGGGTAGGGTTATTTATGATCATTCCGCTAAGGCTAAACCTTGGTTGGTTTAAGCATATTTTGTCCATTGCTGGCAACATTTCGCTTTAAAACCTCATATTTGCTGGTTTGTCAGCTTTTAAACTCTTATGGTTAACTTCTCTTCCACTCTCAGTGAGTTTGCACGCTCCATTCCCCTGTGCGATGCCCATGCTAGTCTTGAGACGGTGCTGGCTGTAATGGATTCGAGTCAACAAGAGGTGGTGGTGGTAGTTGGTCCAGAGGATCGCCCCCTCGGAGTCGTTCGTCTGGCCCGTTTTCTACCCTATTTAGGCTGTCGTTTACTGGTCGGGACTATTGCTCAGGCTCAGACGAGATTGGGAGGCTGGGGGATTGGTCGTTCAGATTGGAGTCCGTCCCAAGAGCGTTGGCAGGGGGTGAATGGGGAGTTACGGCATTTACTCGAACCTGTGGCGATGTTGCCGGATAGTCTACGGTTAGGGGAGATTAAAGACTATTTTGATCAGAATCCATTGCTCCATCACTGTTCAGCCTATGTGGTAGTAGATGGGGAACAGAAGGTGCAAGGGCTATTAGATGATCGTCAATTGTGGCGGGCGTTGTTGCCTGAAACTCCGGGGACTGGGGATGTCTCGGGGGGTGTCTGGATGCCCACGGGATATCCCGAAAATCCACCCACGACTAGCGACAATTTACAGGATTTCGTGCAGTTGTTGGATCAATTGCCGATTCCCCTGATGCTCAACACCCAACAGGGGGAAATTGTACATCAAAATGCGGCTTGGCAAGCCCAAGTCGGTCGGCAAGAAAACCCCAGTAATCCGCCCATGCAGTCCACTTGTCCCAAGGCTGTGGATTGTATGACCCTGCCTACAGAGAACTATGAGGCGTTTTGTGAACAAGTCCACCAAGCCCTGAGTCAGGAACAAGCATTACAACGTTGGTGTAGTTTAATTGAGGAGCGGGAAGATCCCGGGGTAACATCGGGGTTTGGGCAAACCCCTCCCGCTTTAATTCAACATCGTTTCTCGGCCCAACCCCCTCTCAGTTCTAATGAACCGTTGGAACACCAAGTCTGGCAATTTGTCAAGCTTCCGTTACAAATCAACACAAAAAAGAGGAGCAATACTGTTTCTCAGTCCTTGCCGAAACTCTGGCTAATTTTAGCGACGGATGTCACAGAACAGCGACAACTCTGTAAAGAATTGGCGGCGAAAAATGCGGATCTGGTGCAGTTAAACCGCTTGAAAGATGAGTTTTTAGCCTGTATTAGCCATGAACTGAAAACACCCCTAACGGCGGTTCTGGGGCTGTCGAGTCTGTTAAAAGACCAAAAACTGGGGGAATTGAATGCTCGTCAGATGCGTTATGCTCAGTTGATTTATCAAAGTGGGCGGCAGTTGATGACGGTGGTGAATGATATTTTGGATTTAACTCGTCTGGAAACGGGGCAACTGCAATTGACGCTGGAAACGGTGGATCTTAAGGCGGCGTGCGATCGCGCTTACGAACAAGCCAGAACCCAAATCCACAAAAACACCGAACCCCTCAATCCAGACTTCCCCCTGATGGACTTTACCCTTGAAATTGAAGAAGGTCTAAAATTCATCGTCGCGGATGAACTGCGCTTGCGTCAGATGCTGGTTCACCTGTTGGAAAATGCCTTTAAATTCACCCCCCCCGAGGGCAAAATTGGGCTAAAAGTCAGTCGTTGGCAAGGTTGGATTGATTTCACCGTTTGGGATACGGGGATTGGCATTCCCGAATCTGCCCAGCATCTGATTTTCCAAAAATTCCAACAACTGGAAAGCCCCCTCACTCGGCAATTTGAAGGTACAGGGTTAGGGCTGGTGTTAACCCAACGGTTAGCCCGCGCTCATGGGGGCGATATTTCCTTTATTTCCACCGTCGGCAAGGGGAGTAAATTCACGCTGCTCTTGCCTCCCACCCCGCCAGAACATTATCTGTCGGCGGTGAATAATCCCCCGAATAATCAACTGATTTTAATTGTGGAAGCGGTTCCCCAATCCATTGAACAGTTAAGTGGGATGTTACAAAAACAGGGGTATCGGGTGATTATTGCCCGAACAGGGACAGAAGCGCTGGAAAAAGCCCGACAGGTTCAACCTCGCGCCATTTTACTCAACCCGGTGTTACCCTTGCTCTCGGGTTGGGATGTGTTAACCCTGCTCAAAGCTGATGCCACGACAGAAGAGATTCCAGTGCTGGTGATGGCAACGCGGGCTGAACGTCAACAGGCGAAACAAAACGGGGCGGATGGTTTTCTGAGTCTGCCTGTGCAACCTTCGGCACTCCAGGAAAACCTCTCCCGCTTACGTTCTCAACCGATGGTTCACCAGAGCAACCTCACGATTTTGCGACTCAACCCAAAGTTTGCTGAAGTGGCCGCCGATGGCAATTCGGTATTTGTGACGGAATTTGGGTTAGCACTGTCTCAACAGACTTCAGGGTTAAATTATCGCATTCTGGAGGCGGATGATCTCGAACAGGCCAGTGTTTTAGCCCGAGTTTGGCATCCAGATGTTTTGTTATTGGAGGGCATCAATGGGACGGATTCGGTGGAGTTTATGCGATCGCTCACCCAATATGAAAATCTGGTGCATTTACCCCTCGTGACCCTCGAAACCCAAACCACGGAAGCGGCCAATCAATTCCCCAGTTTAGCGGTGTTTCCCTGCTTAATCCCCATTGCAGAACAAACCATTGCCGCCCTATTACAGGTGATTCAAGTGGCCGCTGGCATCTCGACCCAGCCCCATCTGCTGATCTTTGGCGATAATCTGCCCCCAGAGGGGGAGCAAAACGGTCAAAACGGAGAATTTTTACCCGCTTTAACCCAATATCTTCAAACCGCAGGTTTACGCAGTTTACTGGCGCAATCTTGGCCAGAAGTCTACAGTCAGATTCAACAACACAGTGTTGATCTCTTGATTCTCTATCTTCACGACCCAACTCCCTCGGCCCAGTGGCAAGCGGGGATTCAAGGATTAGTAGACTCGGCTTTTACACCCCCAATTTTATTATTAGATCATCGTCCTGCTCCCCATTTTCCGGGTTTAGATCCCCAGTTCAATCATTTAGTAGTAGAGGTAGTGGAATACGGTTCTCAATCCATGGCAGAGTTATTAACTCAGATTCATCAATTGTTAGGTTGACTACTCCCACCGTTAAGCTCCTCTCGTCGCTATTAACCTTCTTGACATCCTCCACCGTCGTAAACGACGGGGATTCTTAGCTCTCGCAATCTAGGCTTTCTGCAGAAGGTGCCAGATAATGTGAAAGGGGATAAGGTTGAGCCTTACCCCTTTTTCTAGACTACTAAATGTAGACCCTACTCAACAGAATCTAACGTTTTCTCTCGATCCAACTTTAGGACTAACACACCCAAAGGAGGAAGGCATAAATCCAGAGAATAAGGACGGTTATGGAAAGACCAATCTTCCGACCATTTACCCCCTAAATTCCCCATATTACTGCCACCAAATTCCCCAGAGTCGCTGTTGAATAACTCCGCGTAGAATCCCGGTTCTGGGACACCGACGCGATAGTGGCTGTGGGGTTGGGGGGTGAAGTTACAAACGGTAATTAACCAATCACTGTCATCTTTACTGCGACGAATAAAGGACACCACACTATGGCGATTATCACTACAGTCAATCCACTCAAAACCGGACTCTTCATAGTCTTTTTCGTATAAGGCGGGTTGGTCCTTATACAAAGCATTGAGGGACGAGAAGAAGTGTTTCAACTGTTGGTGAGCATCGTATTGCAGTAAATGCCACTCTAAATCAGACCAGACATTCCATTCATTCCACTGACCAATTTCCATGCTCATAAACATGGTTTTCTTGCCGGGGTGACAGAACATATAGGTAAAGAGAGCGCGGACGTTGGCGTATTTTTGCCACTCGTCGCCGGGCATTTTACCCAACATACTGCTCTTACAGTGAACTACCTCATCATGGGATAACGCCAACATATAGTTTTCGCTGTGGTTGTACCACATACTAAAGGTGACGTTGTTTTGATGGAATTGCCGGAACCAGGGGTCCATGTGGAAGTAGTCCAGCATATCGTGCATCCAGCCCATGTTCCATTTGAGGTTAAAACCTAAACCTCCGACATAGGTCGGCCAGGAAACCATCGGCCAGTCAGTGGACTCTTCGGCGATGGACAGGATGCCCGGATAGTAGCTATACAGGACGCTGTTCACCTGACAGATGAAGTCGCGGGCGGCGAGGTGTTCTCGGCCGCCGTATTCGTTGGGTAGCCATTCTTCCCGGAAATAGTCGAGATAGAGCATAGAGGCTACAGCGTCCACGCGCATCCCGTCGATGTGGTATTTATCAAACCAGAACAGGGCGTTGGCCACAAGGAAGTTCCGGACTTCGTTGCGGGCATAGTTAAAGACGAGGGTCCCCCATTCTTTATGTTCTCCAATACGGGGGTCGGCGTATTCGTAAAGATGGGTACCATCAAAGAAGGCGAGGCCGTGACCATCTTTGGGAAAGTGACCGGGTACCCAGTCAATTAAAACACCAATGCCGTTTTGGTGACATTGGTCTACAAAATACATGAAGTCTTCGGGGGAACCGAAACGGGAGGTGGGGGCGTAGTACCCTGTAACTTGATAGCCCCAAGAGCCATCAAAGGGGTGTTCGGCTACGGGTAAGAGTTCAATGTGGGTGTAGCCGAGTTCTTTGACGTAGGGAATCAGTTCTTCTGCCAGTTCGTAGTAGGTCAGGAAACGCGCACCGGGTCGCAGTTCTGCGACTTGTACGGGGTCGCCTTCTCCCCGTAGATAACGGGCGGGTTCTTCGTAGGCACGATGAAGCCAAGAGCCAAGATGCACCTCGTAGACGGAGATGGGTTGTTTGAGGGTTTCGGTCATGCGCCGTTTTTCCATCCAATCTTCGTCGTTCCATTGGTAGGAGTCGAGGTCAGCGACGATGGAGGCGGTTTGGGGACGGACTTCGTGTTGGAAACCGTAGGGATCGGCTTTTTCGTAGATATGTCCTTCCCAGTTTTTGACTTCGTATTTGTAGATGGTGCCGGGTTTGACTTCGGGGATAAAGAGTTCCCAGGTGCCGTTTTCCCGTTTGCGCATTTGGTGCTGACGACCATCCCAGTCGTTAAATTGTCCAATGACGGAGACGTTGCGGGCGTTGGGGGCCCAAACGGCGAAGTAAACGCCTTTTACTCCGTTCATTTCCATGGGGTGAGCGCCCATTTTCTCATAGATCCGATGGTGGTTGCCTTCGGAGAAGAGATGGAGGTCAAAATCAGTTAGGACGGGGGAGCGGAAGGCGTAGGGGTCGTACATGACGCGATCATGGCCTTGTCCGCGAATCCGAAGTTGATAGTTGGCAAGTTCATCAACTTCGATTTTGCATTCGAAGAAGTTGGGATGATGGACGGATTGCATTGGGTATTCTTTCCGGTCGCCGGGACAGATTACCCAAGCTTTTTCCGCTTGGGGCAGATAAGCACGAACAATCCAACTTTTGACTTTACCATTTTCCTCTAAAGGGTGGGGTCCTAGCACTTCAAAGGGGTCATGGTGCTGGTTCCAAACGATTTTGTTAACTTGTTCAGGGGCTATCATCGTTGACTTCACTATATAAGCTGTGCCTATTCCAACCAACTAACGACTGGCATATTTTGTTAGTCTCATTGGTAATGCCATATATTTTGACATACTCCCTCCTTTACACAACGTAAGGTTGGGGAAATAACTGGGATTTATGGTGTTGTGGGTGTTGATTATGGCCCAGGTGGGTCGCTGGGGAGAGGTTCTAGGTGTAGATCATAACGATAGAGGGCGACGGGACGACCGAGGGCTTCAAAGTAGTTGGGATCTTGGGGGGAGAGGTAGATGGCGGTGATTTGGGTGGCGAGGATTTCTCCGGTGGGTTGTAGGTTGTAGGCGGTGGTGGTTTCTACGTCGTTGATATAGACTTGGGAGTTGGTACGGAAGACTTGATTGGTGAGTTCTGTGGTGACGAATTCTCGGGGGGAGGGTTGTTCGGTTTTGCGTCCGGTGACGGTGGAGATGAGTTGTCGTTCTCCTCGGAGTTGGGTGATTTGGCGGTTGGGGTTGTCGGGGTCGATTTGAACGGTGAGGACGGCGCGATCGCCTAAATAAGCTTTGGCAATCTCTAACCCGTTAAAGGTACGGTCGGCGATGATCTTGGGGGGGGTTTGGGTGGGTAGGGATAGGGGGGGACGGGTGAGGTTGAGGGGGACGGGAATTTTGGGGGTTTGGGGAATAAAACGCACGCGGAAATAAATGGGGTCGTTGAGATATTTGCGATTGCCTTCAAATCCGGGGGTGACAATTTCGGGGGAGAGGGGGGCGACTAAATCGGTGAGGGGACTGCTGACTTGCCAGAGTCCGGCCATCCAGTCGGGATAAATTAGATCCCCTTGGGCGGTTTGGACGGGGGGTTTTCCTAGCCAATGGGGGTATTGGCTGATGCGATCGCGCAATTCTCCCGCAACGGCCCGCTCTCCCCAACACAACCACAATAAAACCAATAA
The DNA here is from genome assembly GCF_026130165.1 of Spirulina subsalsa FACHB-351. Taxonomy (GTDB): domain Bacteria; phylum Cyanobacteriota; class Cyanobacteriia; order Cyanobacteriales; family Spirulinaceae; genus Spirulina_A; species Spirulina_A subsalsa_A. Next base: position 27,373 of record NZ_JAIHOM010000057.1, read on the forward strand.
ACCAACACAAAGGCAAATTTTTACCACGCCGGATCTGAGTAAAGATTGATCTTCAGGTGTTTTTGACCTGCCGGAATCGATGTGATGCAAGCACAAATGGGAGTGCCGTCTTCTAACTCCACCTCGCAGGCATGACACGACCCCATTAAACACCCTGTCGGTATAGTAATTCCCGCCCGCTTGGCCACTTGCAGCATCGGTTCTCCAACTGCTGCTTCTACTGTAACACCGTTGGGTAAAAACTCGACTTGTACAATCATAGGGCTGAATTTAGAGTTAAACGACTTTGGCTAGGGCAGCTTCTACGACTTCCACCCCAGCACCGGGGAGGTGGGCGTTTTCGCTTAAATGACGTTTCCAAGCTTTGGTTCCCGGTTGTCCGGCAAAGAGTTGTAACATGGGACGGATCAGGCTGTTTAATTTAACCCCTTGTCTGACCCAAGTTGCCAAATAGGGTAACATTCTTTGCACGATTTCCGGACGGGAGGGGGGAGGGTCGGGTTCTCCATAAAACATCTGATCTACTTTAGCAAATAAATAGGGGGTGTCGTAGGCGGCGCGTCCAATCATGACACCATCTACGGCTTGCAGTTGGCTTTGAACCTCGGCTAGGGTTTTAATGCCCCCGTTAATTTCAATAAACAGGTGGGGAAAGTCTTGTTTTAAGCGGTGAACTGTTGGGTATTGAAGGGGGGGAATTTCCCGGTTTTCTTTGGGGCTTAGGCCTTGTAACCAAGCTTTGCGGGCATGGACGCTAAATTGTTGACATCCGGCCTCGGAGACGATCTGCACAAAGCGGTGGAGGTCTGGGTAGCGATCGCACTCATCCACTCCAATCCGATGTTTCACAGACACAGGAATCTGTACGGCCTTGATCATGGCTTCTACAGCGCGGGCGACTTTTTCCGGTTGTAACATCAAACAGGCCCCAAAGTTGCCATCTTGCACCCGACTACTGGGACATCCCACATTGAGGTTCACGCCATCATAGCCCCAATCTTCGGCGATTTTGGCACAGGTGGCGAGGTCTTGGGGGTTATCACCGCCTAACTGCAAGACTAGGGGATGTTCGGCGGGGGAAAAGTCCAATAGTTTCCCCTTGTCCCCGTGCAGAATGGCCTGGGTGGTGATCATTTCCGTATAAAGCAGGGTATGGCGCGTAATTTGGCGCATAAAATAGCGGAAATGGCGGTCAGTGCGTTCCATCATGGGAGCCACACTGACCGGGTGTTCTAGGCGAGTTAGGGGGACTGGGGAAAGCAACATGGGGTAGGTTTAGAGCAAACCAACAAAATGTAAGGGGCCATTGCCACTGATTAATTCTAACAACAAGGCTAAAAAGCCCAACATGGCCAAGCGCCCGTTCCAGACTTCGGCGGTGGTGGTGAGTCCCCATTCCCAACGTTCTTGGGGGTACATTTTGACCCGTTTTTCCATGCGAGTCACTTCAGCAAACTGCTTCGGGGTGCTGTGTAAACTTTCAATGACTAACTCTTTGAGGGATTGAATAAATAGGGGATGGGTGTTGAGGGCGGGTACTCGACCAAAGTGATGAATCCCTGCCTCTTCGGCTATTTCCCGATATTCAATATCAATTTCCTGTAAGGTTTCGATGTGTTCGGAGACGAAACTAATGGGAACCACGACGATTTCCTGTACCCCTTGCTGTCCGAGTTCTATTAAAGCGTCTTCGGTATAGGGTTTGAGCCATTCTACTGGACCGACGCGGCTTTGATAGGCAAGAATATGGGGATTAGGACGGTTTAATGTGTTCAGAATTAGGCGGGTGCAATCTTCAATTTCCCGTTGGTAGGGATCTCCGGCTTCGGCGACGTAGCTTAGGGGTACCCCGTGGGCGCTGAAAAAGATATGAACTTGGTCGGGATTTTCAAATTTATCTAATTCCCCAGCGATTAAGTCCGCCATAGCGCGGAGATAATTGGGGTGTTGGTACCAAGAGGGAATAACGGTATATTGTAGATTTTCTAGGCTTGGGTCTTGTTGCCAGATCCGTTCGAGAAGACGGAAGGAGGAGCCACTGGTACTAATGGAAAATTGAGGATAGAGGGGGAGAATGACTAATTTTTCCACGCCATCTTGTTTGATGCGGGCGATCGCTTCTTCGGTGAAGGGGTGCCAATAACGCATCCCAATATACACCGAGACTTGATCTAATTCTTTTTGCAGTGCTGTTTCCAGGACTTCCGCTTGAGCTTCGGTAATCTGGCGCAGGGGAGAACCGCCCCCAATTTGGCGATAATTGTCTTGGGATGTTTTAGCACGGCGGGTGGAAATCAGCCAGGCTAAGGGCTTTTGCAGCCAAGGGAAGGGAATACGAATAATTTCGGGATCAGCAAAAAGATTAAATAGAAAAGGACGAACATCCTCCAGGCTGTCTGGTCCCCCCAGATTGAGTAATAATACTCCTACGCGACCCATAGTGCTTTAATAGTTTCTAAATTGTTCAGATTCTTTAACTTAGTTTAACAATTAATTCGGTCAAAACAACGGGGGTTTTACGAGTGGCTACAATTCTCAGAGACTGGAGTTATCGCTATCAGTGGCTTTATGACAGTATTTCGTGGCTGGCTGCGATCGCCGTCGGGGGAGAAACTCGCTTTCGACAGTTGGCGCTGCAAGGTTTAACCCTTGAGAAAAATACAAAGGTATTAGACCTCTGTTGTGGAGCCGGGCCGGTGACAGAATATTTAGTGCGTTTTTCCGATCAGGTGACGGGATTAGATGCTTCCCCCAATGCTATTAAGCGGGCGAGTCAAAGAGTCCCCCAAGCGCAGTATGTGGAAGCGTTTGCGGAACGGATGCCCTTTGAAGATCAGACCTTTGATGTGGTGCATACTAGCGCGGCACTCCATGAGATGCAACCGGAGCAGTTGCGGGCGATTTTAGGGGAAGTGTACCGGGTTTTGAAGCCTAACGGGGTGTTTACCTTGGTAGATTTTCACCAACCGACGAATCCGTTATTTTTCCCCGGTGTGGCGTTGTTTTTGGGCTTATTTGAAACGGAAACGGCTTGGCAATTGCTGAAAACGGACTTGGTAGGGGAGTTAAAGCAGGTGGGATTTCGTCGTTGCGATCGCACCCTTCACGCCGGAGGGAGTTTACAGGTCATTCAGAGTTATGTTTAGGTTGGATTTTTGGGTTTTGCGATCGCTCCACCCAACCTACAGCTAGCATTCTTTTGTGTTGTTCAAAGTGAGGATCTTATATCATCAAGAGGATGCTCGGGAGCATCAGGAATAAACTCAATCATAACCCGAAAACGTCCCTTTTTCCATCCGCCCCCTTTTGGACTCAAATATTGGCACTCTAGACCCTCATCTGTTAACATACTGCTGTCCAATTCATTCAGCATACGTTTATAGCGGTCTTTTAACTGTTCAACAGTAAAGATATTAGAACCTTTGACACTCCACTGCCTAAAGGCGAGTGGATTCTTTCCTCATAGACTCTTGTCTAGCCAATCAGAAATTGACCCCGACAGAACGTCTCCGAAAGCATTTTGAATCACGGGCTGTCCGACCGCGA